>JAFEEP010000313.1 GCA_018241045.1 Pseudomonadota bacterium
CCTGCGCTGTGATGACCTCATGGATTTCCAGGGTCTGCAGCAAAGGCATCAATTGATCCAACTTGCCCAGGATCTCAAGATACCTGCGACTGCTGGAGGACAGCACGCCCACCTCCAGTTCCAGGGCAACCGTGTCATAGGTAGCGACGCTCGTGATGCCGTTGGCTTTAAACAGAGCCTCGGCCCCGTCAATAGCTTGGTTCAGTTGCTCGGCAACCTTGTCCACCTGTTCTCGGATGAGCGTCTCGACCTTCGCGACGTCTTCATGATTGAGCCGGGTTCGTGAGATCACCGAGATGAAATGGATGCCCAGCTGAAAGGTATTGAAGTACCGGATGAACAGGCGCTTGCCCTCGGCGCTCGCAAAACTGGCCTTGATTTTCAGGCTCGCGGCCTCCACTCGCCGGAAGTCGGCCTTGGTTTCTCGGGCAAGGATGCGGGCATTGACACCCCCCTGGTCGTGCTTGACGAAATCGAGGTCGGCCATAGTCATCTTCTCCTGGTGCAACGAGCTTCGGAGAAATGATCGGCAAGACCTTGGCGCATCGCCACGCGAAACGGCCACGAAGTCAGGCTGCTTTCGGCATCGGGGCGGACTGATGGCGCTTCGGGCATTGACGCATAAGGGTTCGGCCCCTACCGTGGGAGCCATGCAGTAGCTGGCCCTGCACCCCTGGCAAGCCCTGGAGTTCCGTCGGCACGGTCTGAGCACGGCACGCTCGGGATCGCTGTCTCTACGCATGCTTCCCGCCGGCGGCTTTCGAGGCCAGCCCCGGGGGCTCCCACGCCCTCGGCCTGGTGCCGAAAGCTTTCTCCCTGCCGGTCGCTGGCGCACCGGCCCCACGGCGCATCGCGCCGTGTCCAAGCCAGCCTTGGAATCCCTGATCCGCCACACGGATCCGTTCATTCATCCACCCCCTGGGGGCTAACAGCCTCTAGATCGGTGCGTTGGCTCCTGCCGTCATCCCAAGGAGCCAACCATGCTGAGCCCCAGCATCTCATCCGAGATCCGTACTTGCCCGCCGATCGGGATCCTGCCCGAAGGCATGCACGCCGAGCGGACGGCCTTCCAGGCCCTGCTTGAACGGCTGCAGGCTGGAAATGCGCACGTCGTTCCACCCGCGACTGCCGCGGCAATGCTCGATGACCCGGACGACAGGTCCCCCGTCGAATGGAGCGAGGAAGACATCGTGCTGCTGCACTGGCGGCTGCTCAAGGAGATCGGCCGACTGGCAGATCCCGAGACACCGCTCGAAGAGAAGTTCGACACGCTGCGCTGGGTGTTCACCGAGCGCGAGAAGGATCGCAAGCCATTCAGCTTCGTCTCCTGCCTTCGCGTGGTGGGCTGCAGCCCTTTGTCGCCCCTGCCGTATTGCGGCTTGGTCGACGTCGAGGAAGTCCGGGACGTCATCCGCTGTGCCGTGCGCAGCTGGCTTCGCCAAACCCTGATGCGCTACCCGAGCTGGGTGCGTGAGGCCATCGTGGACCACCCCGAATGGATCGAGTCCCGTCTGGCCCGCAACCCTCAGTGGATCAACGAAGCGATCCGGCGCACCGCCCTCGAGGGCGATCTCTTCGCCTGACTGCTCCGGCCTGAAGCCCCAACCCCTGGGGCGCGCCCCGCCCCACCCTGCAACTTGAAAGGAGTCCGCCATGACCGAATGGAAGGACGTTCTCTGCCTCCTGGCGATCTTCGTGGCCTATGGGTTCGCCAGCCACCTGGACTACCAGGATGCCATCGCGATGGAAGAAGCCATGCGCGAGGACACGCCACCTCACTGCTCCGCGCCTGCGGGCGTGGCAGCGGAAGGCAAGCCGCCGCTTGCGGCCGACGCACGGACTGTCCGCCTCGGCGCCACGGCGGCGATTTCCCGTCCGGCCTGTGGGCCGGACAACGAATGAAGGGTCAAACCATGCACTACGCCGCACGCCACCCGAAGCCGTCGGAGGCCTTGCTCCCCGTCAGGGCGCTGGACGACATCGAATACCTCGTCAAGGAAAGCGAAGTCGTGACCGGCCAGGCCGGCAGGGCCTTCGTCATTGCCGGTGCCGACAGGCTGATCTACCGCGTGCACTGGCACCCGCTGGGCTTCAAGGTCGAGCGCCTGGACATGCACGGCGACATCCTGGACAGCCGGCACCTGCTTCCCTCGAGTTTCGAGCAGCACGGCCTGGCCCAGGCACTGGCCTGCGGCCAGCTGTTCACTGCATCGGTGTCCCGCGACATCGATGGCACTGCCTGATTTTCGCCACAGCCAGCGGACCGTCCCGCTGGGGCAGAGTCCTGGCCTCACAGGAGATCTCCATGAAGATCCAAGTACGCATCGAGCAAGAAGGCACCCTGCGCCCCGAGCGCCGCGCCTTCGCCGACCGGTTCACGCCGGCCACCAAAGTGCTGAAGAGCGCCCGGCTAGCAGGCGCGCATCACATCGCGACTGGGCACCCGGCCGAAGAGCGGGAGCAGGACGGAGACCGCCATGCAGAACGCTGAATACGCCGCCCGTGTGGACGCGACCAAACGCCGTGCGCACGGGCGCTGGACCGACATTCTCGGTGCCATGGGGCTGGACGAACGCATGCTCAAACGCAAGCCCATGGCCTGCCCCGTGTGCTGCGACGGAGAGGACCGGTTCCAGTACACCGACAAATTCGGCGAAGGGAACTACCACTGCCGCAAGTGCGGTCCAGGCGGCGGCTTCAAGCTGCTGCAGGCATGCAAGGGAATGGACTTCCACACCGCGCTGTGCGCCGTCGAGAAACTGCTGGGGGTTCTGCCTCCGGCCAGGCCGGCCGATGAGCCGACACCGGACCGGATGAAGAAGCTTGCGCAGCGCATCTGGAACGAGGCGCGGCCCATCACCCTCGGCGACGAGGTGGACCGCTACCTGCGTGGCCGAGGACTCGCGCTCCGTAACTATCCGCCCTCGCTGCGCTTCCACCCCGCGCTGGGCTACTACCAGAAGGAGGGGGCAGCCAAGTCCCGCAAGGTCGCGGAATACCCCGCCATGCTGGCCAGCGTGCAGGACGCGCAGGGCGCGGTGACGCTGCACCGCACCTATCTGCGCGATGGCCGAAAGCTCGATGCGCCGGATGCAAAGAAGGTGCTGAGCAGTGGCTTTGCTGGTGCCGCCGTGCGGCTGGCCGAAGCGACCGAAGACCTCGCGGTCTGCGAAGGTATCGAGACCGGCATCGCGGTGTTCCTGGCGACCGGCAGGCCCGTGTGGTGCGCACTCAGCGCAGGCAACCTCGAAAAGATCTGGATCCCCGAGACAGTCGTCAGCGTGGGCATCTACGGCGACAACGATGCCGACGGCGACTTCACCGGCCAAGCCAGCACCTACGCGCTCGCCCGCCGGCTCATGAGGGAGCCCTGTCACCGCGGTCGCCGCGAAGTGCGCCCGCATCTGCCCCGGCGCATCGGCTCCGACTGGGCCGACGTCTGGCGGCAGCGGCAGGAAGCCCTGCTGTTGCAGGCCGCGTGACCCTTGCTGGGATGGGCATCTCGCCCATCCCGCCTTTTCAACGCAGATTCGCCTCCCGCGCGTCTGCGCTGAAAAGGTTTCTCCCCTGGTCGCTGCCAGACCAGGCCGTTCACGCGGCGAAGGCAGCCTGGGAGTTCTGCGCGCAACCAGATTGCGCGATCGCGGGCCGGCTCACGCCGGTCCTTCATCAGCCCATGCGGGGATGCGCATCCCCGCCGGGGCTCTGCCGTTCC
>JAFEEP010000314.1 GCA_018241045.1 Pseudomonadota bacterium
CCATCAGCGCGGCACGGTCAGGAGGCAGGTTGGTGAACCCGCCGCCGGTGCGCTTGGCCATTTCGTAGATGTGCTGAAGGTCCGCCTCGCGGGCGGCGCGGATGATGTGGCTCAAAGGATGACTCCGGTGGCAAGGCGGTGCAGCACCAGCGCGGACAATTGCGCGCGCAGGGCCAGGCTGGGGACGTGGAGGAACTCGTCAGGGGAATGGATCGCGCCGCCCACGACGCCCATGGTGTCGACCACTGGCACTCCGCAGGCAGCGATGTTGTTGCCATCGCAGACCCCGCCCGAGGAGATGCGCCCGATCGGCTGGCCCAGCAGGGCACTGCATTCCTCGACCAGGCCGAACAGTTGCTCGGACCTTGCATCGAGCGGCTTGGGCGGGCGCGACAGCCCGCCGTGGCAGTGGACGGCGACTTCGTGCGCCTTGGCGATTTCCGTCAGCAGCGCGGCAAACTGTGCGTCGAAAGCGGCGGCATCATCCAGCCTGCGCGGGCGGATGTTGAAGCGCAGCACCGCGTTGTCCGGTACGACGTTGTTGGCGCTGCCGCCGTCGATCCGGGCAGGATTGATCGAAAGCCCCTCGCGGGTCAGCGCCTTCAGCCGCACAGCCAGATCGGCGGCAGCAACCAAGGCGTTGCGCCCGTCCTGCGGGTTGCGCCCGGCATGGGCAGACCGCCCCTTGATCACCACGCTGTAATTGCCGCTCCCGGCGCGCGCGCCGGCCAGGGTGCCATCGGGCAGGGCCGATGGTTCATAGGTCAGCGCGGCGACCTTGCCTGCCGCCAGCTCGGCGATCAGCGGCGCGGAGGAGAGGCTGCCCGTCTCCTCATCCGAATTGATCATCACGTCATAGCCGGTGCCTGCCGCCGCATCGCTGCCTTCAAAGGCTGTCAGCGCGGCGAGGATCACGGCGATGCCGCCCTTCATGTCGGCAACGCCCGGGCCGTTGAGTATGGATGCTTCCTTCCATCCCGTATGCTGGAAGGCGTGAGCGGGCGGAAACACCGTGTCCATGTGCCCGGTCAGCAGAAAGCGGCGCGGGGCATCGGGGCGGACGCACAGGACGAGGTGCGCGCCGTTGGCGATTTCACGCTCGCTTCCGTCGGGTGCGACCGCGGCGACCTTGTCGGCGCGCACCGCGTTCACCGTGCCGGGGAGGGCGGAGAATGCCGCCGCCAGTGCGTCCCACTGGCGCGCCAGACCCTCCAGATTGCCGGTGCCGGTATTGATCGCCGACCATGCCAGCACCTGATCGAGCATCGGTGCGGCATCGACGCGGGCGATCACGTCGCGTTCGGGGCTGGAAAGCTGTTGCATTTGTAACCTTCTCTAGCCGAGCCGCGCTGCGTCTCCAACCCCCTGTTCCCCAACCCCGTTGCCATCCCTTCGCAACTGCGGCATAGGCCCTTCAGGTTCCTCCCCGGAATAGTCGACAGGCAAGTGCCGCGCCGCAAGGCCCGGCCAATTTTGCATATGCGAGGACGTGATGAACGATCGGGTTGAGAAGAACGGGTTGCAGGTCGATGCCGCGCTGGCGACTTTCATCGAAGATGAAGTCCTCGCCCCGCTGGGCAAGGATCCTGCGGCTTTCTGGTCAGGCTTTGCCGCGCTGACCGATCGCTTCGTTCCGCAAAACCGCGCCCTGCTGGCCAAGCGCGACGCGCTTCAGGCCGAGATTGACGCCTGGCACCTGGCCCGTGCCGGCAAGCCGATCGACATGGGTGAATACAAGGCTTTCCTGACCCAGATTGGCTATCTGGTGCCCGAACCCGCGCCGTTCCAGATTGACACGCAGAATGTCGATCGAGAAATCGCGACGATGGCCGGGCCGCAGCTGGTGGTTCCGGTCCTCAACGCCCGCTTTCTGCTTAACGCGGCGAATGCGCGCTGGGGCAGCCTCTACGACGCCTACTACGGCACCGACGCACTTGATGCGCCGCCTGCACGCCCGGGCGGTTACGACACGGTTCGCGGCGAGGCGGTGATCGCCGCTGCGCGCGCCTTCCTCGATCAGGCGGTGCCGCTCGACGGGATGAGCTGGACCGACTGGGACGGCGAAGGCGTGCCGCCGCTGGCCGACCCGGGGCATCTGGTCGGACAGCGTCCCGGCGGACTGCTGCTCGCCAATCATGGCCTGCACATCGAACTGGTGCTCGATCGCAACCATCCGATCGGCAGGACCGACAAGGCGGGAATCGCCGACGTCGTGCTCGAAGCTGCGCTGACCACGATCTGCGATCTTGAGGATTCGATCGCCGCCGTCGATGCCGAGGACAAGCTGGCTGCCTATCGCAACTGGTTGGGGGTGAACCGCGGCGACCTGGCCGACACCTTCGACAAGGGCGGCAAGACCATGACCCGCACCCTGGCCGACGATCGCCGCTGGACCGCGAAGGACGGCAGCGAGCTGGTCCTGCCCGGGCGCAGCCTGCTGTTCGTGCGCAATGTCGGTCACCTGATGACCAACCCGGCGATCCTGCTCGCCGACGGCAGCGAGATCTCCGAAGGGATCATGGATGCGGTCGTGACCAGCGCGATCGGCGCGCATGACGTGCGCGGGCTGGGCAAGTATCGCAACAGCCGCGAAGGCTCGATCTACATCGTCAAGCCCAAGATGCACGGGCCAGAGGAAGCGGCCTTTACCAACAGCTTGTTCGATGCGGTTGAAGATCTGCTCGAACTGCCGCGCCACACCATCAAGGTTGGCGTCATGGATGAAGAACGCCGCACCAGCGCCAATCTCGGCGCCTGCATCCACGCGGTGAAAGACCGCGTGGTGTTCATCAACACCGGCTTCCTCGATCGCACCGGGGATGAGATTCACACCTCGATGCGCGCCGGGCCGATGATCCGCAAGGGCGAGATGAAGCAGAGCGGGTGGATCGCAGCATATGAGGCGCGCAACGTCCAGATCGGGCTGGCCTGCGGGCTCTCGGGCCGGGCGCAGATCGGCAAGGGGATGTGGGCCGCGCCCGACATGATGCGCGACATGATGGTTCAGAAGATCGCCCATCCGCGAGCGGGGGCGAACACCGCCTGGGTGCCGTCGCCCACTGCGGCGACGCTCCACGCGATGCACTACCATCAGGTCGAAGTGTTCGACGTCCAGCGCGAGCTCGCCAGCAAGCCCACCCCGCCGGTCGAGGAACTGCTGACCGTGCCGCTGGCGCTGGGCCGCAATTTCTCGGACGAGGAAGTACGCGAGGAACTCGACAACAACGCGCAGGGGCTGCTGGGCTATGTGGTGCGCTGGATCGATCAGGGCGTCGGCTGCTCCAAGGTGCCCGACATCAACGACGTCGGCCTGATGGAAGACCGCGCGACGCTGCGCATTTCCAGCCAGCACATGGCCAACTGGTTGCTTCACGGGGTGTGCAGCGAGGCGCAGGTCATGGACAGCCTCAACCGCATGGCGGCCAAGGTCGATGCCCAGAACGCGGGCGATCCGGCCTATCTCCCGCTGGTCGGGAACGAGGACAAGCCGGCCTTCCGCGCTGCAGTCGATCTGGTGTTCAAGGGCGTCGAACAGCCCAGCGGCTATACCGAGCCGCTGCTCCACCATTGGCGGCGGTTGAAGAAGGGCGATTGATCCGTCAGGCGTGGATGAAGGCGGGGACGAGAACGATCGCGATCCCCGCCATCAGCCACAGACCCATCCAGATGCCGATACGGGCCGGTGTCCTGAGCCACACGCCGAGCACGGCAATGCCGGAGCAGGCCAGCAACCCGGCCCACGCGCGCGCCTCGGCGCCGGTATAGACATGGGCGGGGGAATGTTTGCCGCTGATCCGGATATGACCGGTCGCGAACACCCATAGCGCCAGGGCCACAAGGATCAGGCTCACCACGCTGATCGCGCGGCGCACGCCCAGTACGCGCTGGCGTTCGGCTTCGCTACCGGGTTCGTTCATTGCCATGATCGCTGCCATAGCACAGCCCCGCGGCAATCAGGTTAACGCGCGGGCGATCGCCACGAATTCCGCGACGCTGAGTGTCTCGGCCCGGCGTTGCGGGTCGATCCCCAATGTTTCCAACGCAGCGAGCGCACCGGGCAGACCCTTGAGGCTTTGCCGCAGCATCTTGCGGCGCTGGCCAAAGGCGGCCTCGGTCACGCGCTCCAGCATCCGCGCCGAAACGCCTTCGGGCATGGGGGCGGGCGTGATGTGGACCACCGCGCTCATCACCTTGGGCGGCGGGGTAAAGGCGCTGCGGTGGACTTTCATCGCAATCTTCGCGGTTGAACGCCACTGGGCCAGCACCGCAAGCCGCCCATAGGCATCGCTGCCTGCCTCGGCGACGATCCGCTGCGCGACCTCAAGCTGGAACATCAAAGTCATGCTGGCCCATTGCGGTGGCCAGTCCTGACCACCCAGCCATCCGACCAGCAAGGCCGTGCCGACATTGTAGGGCAGGTTGGCGACGACATGGAAAGGGCCCGCAATGCCGTGATCGACCTTGGTCGCATCGCCTTCGATCACGCGCAACCTGCCGGGAAAGGCCTCGCCCAGTTCGGCCAGTGCGGGAAGGCAGCGGCGGTCCATCTCGACCGCGGTAACCTGCGCCCCGGCGCGCAGCAGCGCCCGGGTCAGTCCGCCCGGGCCGGGGCCAACCTCGAGCACCTGCGCGCCGTCCAGCTTGCCAGGAATCGCCGCGATCCGGTCGAGCAGATGTTCGTCGAACAGGAAGTTCTGTCCCAGCGCTTTTGAAGCGGAGAGGCCGTGACGGGCAATGACGTCGCGCAGCGGGGGGAGGGTCATGCGTTGCCGTACCGCCGCTCGGCACATTCGCCAGCCATGCGGATCGCGGCGATCATCGCGCCGGCATCGGCCTTGCCCGTCCCGGCGATGCCAAAGGCGGTGCCATGATCGGGGCTGGTGCGGATGATCGGAAGGCCCAGCGTGACGTTGACGCCTTCGTCGAAATCGAGCGCCTTCAAGGGGATCAACGCCTGGTCGTGGTACATACACAGCGCCACGTCGAAGGTTTCGCGGGCGCGCGGCGCGAACAGCCCGTCAGCGGCGAAAGGACCATCGATGACGATGCCCTCGGCGCGCAAGCGTTCGATCGCCGGGGCGATCAGCCGACTCTCCTCGTCGCCCATGCGGCCTTCCTCGCCCGCATGAGGGTTGAGCGCGGCGACCGCGATACGCGGCGCGGCGATTCCGAAATCGCGCATCAGCGCCATTGCAACGATCCGCCCCTTGCGTTCGACCAGCGCCGCGCTCACCGCGGCGGGCACCTGTGCCAGCGCGATGTGGACTGTCAGCGGCACCGTGCGCAGGTGCGGCCCCGCCAGCATCATCACCGCATCGCCCGCGTGCATCCCACTGGCTTCGGCAACGAATTCGGTCTGGCCGGGGTGCGCGAAGCCGACTTCGGCGAGTCGGGCCTTGTGGATTGGACCGGTAACGATGGCATCGGCGCCGCCTTCCACCGTCAGCCGCGCCGCTTCGCTGAGCGAGGCCAGCGCCAGCCGCGCACCATCGCGGTCGGGCACGCCGGGGGTATAATCGCCATCGGCTCCGGCAAGGACCGGCAGCGCGCGATCGAAGCAATCGAGCGCTTCGGCGGGATGGAAGATCGGCACGACGGGCAGGGCGATGCCACGGCTCTGCGCTGCGGCGGCGAGCAGCCCAGCGCCGCCAGCGACGAAGAACGGCTGAAGGCCTGCGCCTTCGCGCCGTGCCCACGCTTCGGCGATCAGTTCAGGCCCGACGCCGGCCGGATCGCCCAGCGATACGGCGAGCGGTGCGGGCCCGGCCATCATGTGTCGTAGTCGATGATCGCGTCGCGGCGCAGGTCGCGCAGATAGGTCTGGGCGCGCTTGTTGACGCGCTCATCCTCGATCTGTGACTGGATTTCCTCGAAGTTGGGCTCCGCTGCAGACTTGGGATCGTCGCGGCCGCACAGCATAAGCACGCGCACGCCCTCCTCGATCGAGCCGAACGGCGGCGTCGTTTCGCCCAACGAAAGACCCAGCACCATGTTTTGCAACTGGGCGGGCAGGTCACGCGCCTTCATCTGCTCGTTGCTGACCACCTCGGCACCAAGCCCCTGAGCGATGCCATCGACCGTGCTGCATCCGCGCGCCGCGTGCATCGCATCGGCGAAGGTCTTGGCCTTGGCCGTGGCCTGGGCTTCGCTGGTGCCCTTGGGAAAGTTGATTGAAACTTGCTTGAGGCTCAGCACCGCGTCGCGCGGATCGGCGGTGAGCACCTGGCGTTTGTCGATCAGCACCAGGATCGAGAAACCGCCACGGGTCTCAACCGGGCCGACGAGTTGGCCGGCGCCAAGCTGCTGGATGGCCGCGCCCAGTTCAGCGGGAAGCTGGCCCAGACGAATCCAGCCCAGATCGCCGCCAACCGCGGCGGTAGATGCCTCGGAATACTGGCGCGCATAGCCCTGGAACGAACCGCCTTGCTTCAACTGCTCGACGATCTTCTTGGCATTCTCGAACACTGCGGACTTGTTCTCGTCAGTTGCCGAAAGGAAGATCTCGCCGACACGGTATTCTTCGGTGCCCTTGGATTCCTGCATCCGCTTGATCACGTCGCGCACTTCCTCGTCCGAGACGTTGACGAAGGGCTGGACGTTGCGGCGCAACAGGCGCTGCCACGACAGTTCGCCGCGAATCTGCCGCTTGAGCGAGGCAGGCGAAGAGCCGATCTTGTAGAGGTAGGCGTCCATCGCCTTGGTGTCCTGGCCAAAGTTCTGGCTAGCGACGCGGGCATAGGTCTGGTCAACCTCGGAATCATCAACCGAAACGTCCTGGATCTTGGCTTCCTGGATCTGGAGCGTTTCGTCCATCAGGTTGCGCAGCACCTGCAGCTTGAGGCGTTGCAGCTCTTCCTCACCGATCTTGTTGCCGCTGGCGGCGACGATAAGCGCGACGCGCTGGTCGACGTCGGTACCGGTGACCACTTCGCCGTTGATGACCACCTTGGCCTTGCGGTTGTTGGGATCTTCCTTTGCGAAGAACTGGGGATTGGTCGGCAGGTTGAGGCCACCCGAGGCATCCTGCGCGCGAACCATGCCGCCCATCGCCAGGGCGGTGCCTACCAGCGGAAGAAACCCGAGGCGGGCGGAAGTGCGAAGCGACGAAGTCAGTTTCACCGTGTTTCTAATCCCAAATGCGGCGGACAATGCCCGTCGGACCTGCCGCGCCCAATGGGGCGATACGGCTTAACCCAAGCTGAGCATCGCGCCTTGTCGAGCGCGCGGATAGCGCACTTGCGCGAGACTGCCAATGCGCCTGTTCGCGCTGTCACCGGAAGCCGAGATTTCGCAGCGCGAAGTGAATTTCAAAGGTGTTGCCCTTCCGCGCGTCGCCGGTCGCCACGTAGTCGCGCCGCCAGGTGAAATCGAGTTCGAGGCAGTCATCCTGATAGGCCAGGCCCAGCCGCGTACGCACCGGTTGAAAGCCATTGGCGTTGATCAGCGTCGGATCCTCGTTGGAACTGGTAAGGTCGATCACGCCCGATCCGAACGCTGACCAGTATCTGGCAAAGCCGACGCGTCCGGCGAAGCGCAATTCCTCGCGATCGCGCAGATCCTCGATCGTCGAACTGATGTGGCGATTGAGCCGCAGGTAGCCGACCTCGACATAGGTCCGGCTCGATCCGACCGCGGCGTCGAACTCGTTGCGGCGTACCGCGAGGTTGTCCTTGTCGAGACGGTAACGGTGAGTGAATTTGACGACGTCCTTGAACCGAACTTCAGTCCGTCCGACGATGTCCGATAGCCGGTCGGACAGGCCGGTGCCGTCAGGCAGCAGGGTGGGGCGGCTGGTCAGGCGATAGGACTGGCCGATCGTCGCGTTGATCCGCCAGTCGGGCCGTTCCCAGAACCAGTCGAGACCATAGGACATGCGCACCCCGTCCTCGATCCGGTCGTAGCCGGGGAACCGGTTGAGCGCGAAGAGGTTCGAATCCTCGAGGTCGATCGCGCGCGCGTCCTCGTTGGGGACGGACAGATTGGCCAGCGCCGGGCTGGCGACGACCTGGAAGCGTGGCGTCAGGACCTGGCTGCCACCCATGAAGGTTCCGACCAGCGGCCACTTGATGTCCATCGCCGCCGTGGCGATCCCGCGTGCTTCCCACCCCGGATTGCCGCGATAGATCGTGGTCGCGGTCAGGGCTGTCTGATCGGTGTGATAGATATCGCCGCGCAGCAGGGTGGTGAAGGTTATTTCCTGGCCGAACGAGGTCAGCCGGCGCATATCCCAGCGGGCGCTGGCGAAGGCGCGCTGGGTATCCTGTCCGCTGGTCCGGGTGATGGCGAGCGAGTTCAATTGCAGCTCGACCTTGCCGCCCAGGATCGGATCGGACAACCGCTGACGGTAATCGATCACCGGCAGCGCGACCGGAACCTGCCCCTGGCTGTCACCGACCCGCAGCGTCTGCGTCGCCCAGCCCGCAAGCGAGAAATAGCTGCTCGAATCGATCCGCTCGAGATCGATCATCGAACGCAGCCGATCGTCGCGACTGATATCGTAGCGGCGCAGGAAGGTGCGATCCGACGCGAGCCGTCCCGAGAAGGTCAGGCTCCAGTTGGGATCGAACTGGAAGCGGCCATTTGCGCCCAGGTAGCCGCGGACGTCTTTCTGGCTGGCCAGTGTGGTGCTGCTAATCGGAATGCGCGAGCCATAGGTCGCATATCCGGTGATCTGGAATGCGCCTTCACTGGCCAGTTGGCGATAGGTCGCCGAAAGCATCGGTGCGGCCTTGGTGTAGATATAACCAGACAAGGCCAGGTCCTTGTCGGTGGCCAGCCGCTGATACCAGGTGTTGACCAATTCGATCCCGTTCGAGGTCGAATAACGCACATCGGGGATCAGCAGGCCGTTGATCGGCCGACCATCGGTAGCAAGGACCAGCCCTGGCAACGGCAGCAGCCGTGCGCCGAATAGCTCAAGCCGCGCCCCGGTAAAGCGCACCTGCTTCTTTTCAGGATCATAGACCACCCGCTGCGAGGTGATCCGCCAGCTCGGCTTCTTGGGGCAACCGCTCGAATCCTCGACCGCGCAGGCGCTGTACGATGCGTTGGCGAGGTGGATCTTTCCGTCGGCTCCAC
Source organism: Pseudomonadota bacterium (assembly GCA_018241045.1). Classification (GTDB taxonomy): domain Bacteria; phylum Pseudomonadota; class Alphaproteobacteria; order Sphingomonadales; family Sphingomonadaceae; genus Novosphingobium. The sequence continues at coordinate 9,079 of JAFEEP010000314.1, forward strand.
GCTCGCCCTTCAGCGCGGCAAGCCGCCCCCCTTCGCGCAGGGCAAGCAGCATATTGTCCATCGCCCCGGTCTTGAACTCGTCGGTCAATTCCAGCGAATCCGAGAACAATTGGTTGCCGTCGGGGTCGACAAAGCGGATATTGCCGGTTGCGAGGATCTGGCCGGTCTTGCGGTTCCACGCCACCTGATCGGCGCGCATCGACTGATCGCCGCGGCGCAGCACGACATTGCCGAAAGCGGTGACGATATCGCCGGTGCTGTCATAGCTGACCCCGTCGGCCTCGAAACCGATCTGGTTGGCATCGTCGGACGGAGCGGGCGCGGACTGCGTGGCCGGGTTAGCGGCGGCATCCTGGGCCCTGGCCTCGACCGGAAACACGACAACAACCAGCGCTGCCGCCACTCCAAGGCGCCAGCCCGAACAGGCGGAATCGAAACGATGCAGCCGCGGCTGCGCGGGAAGGTGCATGGCTTGCCTATCGCACTGCCCGCGCCTAACTGCAATCCACGCCAACCATTTGCCTTCACGCTTTGTCGCAAGGCCGATCTTCCCCTGGGAGCCCACATGCAGATTGAGTTCATTCCGGCCTTGTCCGCCAGTGTCACCGGCCCTGTTGCCCGCATCGTCGATCAGGATGCACTGCCGATCGACCTTGAAGCGGCACTGGCCGAAGGCGCACGCGCCTCGCGTTTTTCCGGTAAGGCCGGGCAGCTTTTCGAAGGCTTTGTTGTGCGCGGCGACGCGGTTGTCCGGGTCGCGCTCGCCGGGGCGGGCGAAGCACAGGCGCGGGACCGTATGGCCGGGCTCGAGAAGGCGGGCGCCGCGCTTAGCGCGAAGTATGGTGCCTCGGGTGAAACCGCTTTGATCATAGACCTTGCCGGAAGCACCCTGTCGGCGCGCGAAGTTGCCGCAGTGCTGCTGGGCGCGCGGCTGCGTGCCTGGCGTTATGATACCTACCGCACCCGAATGCCCGCAGACCAGAAGTCCAGCCTTGCGGTCATTCGCGTCGCCGGTGCGCCCGAAGGCAGCGAGGCGGCCTGGGCGGTCGAGGCGGCGCTCGCCGATGGGGTCGAACTGACCCGTGAACTGGTGACCGAGCCAGCCAACGTGATCTACCCCGAAAGCTTCGTCGAGCGGGTCAGCGCGCGGGTCAAGGGCACCGGGCTCAAGGTCCGGGTACTCAACGATACCGAGATGAAGGCGCTGGGCATGGGCGCGCTGCTGGGCGTGGCGCAGGGCTCGATCCGCCCGGCGCGACTGCTCGTGCTGGAATGGAACGGCGGCGCGGCGGGCGAACGGCCGACCGCGTTCGTCGGCAAGGGCGTGACCTTCGACACGGGCGGGATCAGCCTCAAACCGCCTGCCGGGATGGAGGACATGAAGTGGGACATGGGCGGGGCCGGAGCAGTGGCCGGGGCCATGCTCGCGCTCGCCCGGCGCAAGGCCAAGGCCAACGTCATCGGTATCTGCGGCCTGGTCGAGAATATGCCAGATGGCGGCGCGCAGCGTCCCGGTGACGTGGTCACCTCGATGTCGGGTCAGACGATCGAGGTGATCAACACCGATGCCGAAGGGCGGTTGGTGCTGTGCGACGCAGTTACCTGGACGCAGAAGGAATACGATCCGACCGCCGTGATCGACCTTGCCACGCTGACCGGGGCGATGATCATCTCGCTGGGCAACGAACATGGCGGGCTGTTCTCCAATGATGATGGCCTCGCAGCCAAGCTGCTCGCCGCGGGCGATGCCTCGGGCGACAAGCTGTGGCGCTTCCCGCTTGGCCCGGCCTACGACAAGCTGATCGACAGCCCGATCGCTGACATGAAGAACGTCGGCCCGCGCGAGGGCGGCTCGATCACCGCCGCGCAATTCATCCAGCGCTTCGTCGACAAGGACCGCCCCTGGGCGCACCTCGACATCGCCGGGATGGTCTGGGCGTCGAAGCCCGGCCAGACCTGGGACAAGGGCGCGACCGGCTACGGCGTGCGCGTGCTCGACCGCTTCGTGCGCGACAATCTTGAAGGCTGATGCAGGTCGATTTCTACCAACTCAGCCGCGACGCCGCCGAAACGGCCCTGGCGCTGATTGCCGCCAAGGTTATCGACAGCGGGCAGCGGCTGCTGGTGGTGGCC
>JAFEEP010000315.1 GCA_018241045.1 Pseudomonadota bacterium
CTGGCTGGTCATCGGGGTGGACTTGGCAGAGGACTTGGACATGGGGGAACCTTTCAATGGTGGCGTTGCGCACATCGGCAACAGTCGAAAGGTTAGATTTCTGGCGTCATTTCGACTCCCGCGCGACCGCTGAAGAAATTTTCTGTTTTGATCTTCTTGCTGTGGCTGCATGCCGATCCGCCCACTCCGACGAGGATGGGTGCTGCGCCGGGCCCTCAGCGTCTCTCGTACGCAACGCTCTGAGTTGCGCCCATGCTCAACCGGCACACTGCCTGCCAGCGTTGTTGGCCACACAGGGCGGCTGCGCTGAAACGCTCACACCCGTACGGGGCGTGCGCCTTGGAGCGGTCTCATGCCGTGAACCCCATCGGTTTGCGAGTTGCGGCAGACAGGTCCGGCAGGTCGCACACCTGAATGTGATCCCGCTCTTCCCGTGCTGCGCGCCCCAGGGCGCGCTTCAGTGCCAACCCCAAGCTTCTCGGCGGCAGGCGCTTCAGCTCCTCCACCACCTGTTCATCCAGCTTCGGCGCAAAGACCGATCCCCAGGGGCTCTCTGCCCGCATGCGGCCGTACATTTGTTGGGCGATGTGAGCCACCTGTTCTGCATTTGGGGCCTGCACCTGAAGCACGGTCATGCGCGACAGCAGCGGCGCCGGGATGCCTTCGATGCTGTTGGCCGTGGCGATCCAGTTCACGTGGCTGGCATCGATGGCGAAATCGCGGATCGAGAGGTCGATAAAGTCGCGCGCGCTGCGAGGTTCCAGCAGGGTGTAGAGCGCCGCGAGCGGGTCGTACTGACGTTGCTGGTCGGTCTTGTCGAGCTCGTCCAGCACGATCACCGGATTGGCCAGCGGCTGGTAGGCCAACAGCTCAAACACCACGCCAGGCTCCGAGTTCGACCAGAACGATTCCGATCCCGCCAGCGGTGAGCTGGATTGGGTACTGGCCATGTCGATCACACGGAAGGGAAGGCTCAGCCGGGCAGCCAGCCAGCGGGCGGCTTCTGTCTTGCCAATCCCGGCAGGACCGACCAGCAGGATGGGCGACCATGCCACACGGCCATCGCCCATCGCATGCAGGGCGAAGTGGTCGTGCAGTACCTCGGCCAACTCAGCGAAGTTGGGGAAGTCGCGCTGGAAGTCTTCGATCAGCTCTGTCCAGTCATCGGGCAGCTCACCCAGCTTGCGGCGTTCGTGGCCAGCGGCCCGGATGCGCTCGGCGATGTACTGCGCCCGCTTGGCCTTCTCGTCGGGCTTGGCGCGGTGGCGCTCGACAAAGCTGCGCAGGCCTGCGGCGTCCATGAATGCGATTTGGGGTGTTGCCCGAGGTGCCTGCGGGGCGGGCTGATCCGGCGCCGCTGCCGGTGGCTTCATGTCGGGCAGCGACTGCACCAGCGCCTGCACGGCATCGTCGATGGACGGATCGAGCGGTTCGCCACGCACCGACTTCTCGGGCTTGGTAGCGGCCGGCAGTAGCCCTGCCGCTACCGCCAGTTTGTGATTGCGCTTGAGGTCTTCGGCGAAGAGCCCGATGGTGGCCTCGTGCTGCTTGCAGCGCACGCCCTGGCCTGCGTTCGCATCGCCGCCAATCACCGGCGCCGAGCAAACTGGGCAGTGTTGTTGGGCAGCATGCCGGGCGGCCTCGATCAGATCCAACAAAGCCCTGTCCCTGTTTACGCTGGCGCCCACCAGTTCCACCCGCAGGCTGAGCTTGTCGCGCTGGTTGGTGGCGCAAAACAGCGGCAGGTGGCGGTAGTCGGCCGGCTTCATCAGCAGCTCGCACTGGCCCACGAAATGGGCCAGCACCGCCAAGTGGCCAGGGGCGGGCTCCACCACCTGCTTGGCCAGCCATGGGTGCTCGGCTTTCAAGGCGGCCAGGCGAGCTTGGTAGGCGGCGCGGCTCATGGGGCGACGGCTGTTAGGACGAGTCATGGCGGCCTCTTGCGATTCACTATAACTTACTATAACAATGTAAAGCGCGATGATCCAGCGCTCGCTTGCCGCATTGGCCTTGGTTATAGTGATTTACTGTGATTCTTTTGGAGGCCGACATGTCTGCCTTGAGCAGCGAGCAACTCCCCATACTGGCCGGTGCGCTCTTGCGTCTGCGAGGCCTCACGTTGGCAGCGGTGTTTGACGCCACCGGCATTCGCGCGGCCAACCTGTCTGCATGGCTTAAAGGCAGACCGCAGGTCATCTCTGCGGCGCGCGTGACGGCGTTGCTTTACTACCTGGGAGTTCAAGGTGGGCAGCTTCGGTCGGACATGGTGCACACCTGGAGCGACCAAGGTGAATGGGCGCACCTGCGCACCGTTTTCAACCTGCTTCAGGAGCCAGTGGCGCCCCGATGCTTGTTTCTCGATGAGCATCCGGGCATGTCCCATACAAGATTTCTGCAGTGGGGCGAGGCATGGGTTCGGCTGTCTCTCACGCCGGGGCCGACTGCGCAGGACGATTTGGCCGCGATGGTCAGCCCCGACCGAATGATCGTGCTGCCCGTTGCGCTGGAAGGCATCCCTACGCAAGACCCGCAAGCGACCGCTTCTGCGCTCATGAGCCTCGCCGAGCAGGGTGGGCAGGAGATTCCTACTGGCGAACTGGCCCATGGCTTCATGCAACGCCTCGGAGCGCCGCCTGGGCAGGACTTTGTGTTCACGAACGGCGACTCATTGGGCTGGCGCCTCTTGGAGGTGAGCTTGCGCAGTGCAATGCGCAGGGGGTTGAGCCCCACGCAATTGGCGTTAAAGATCGAGACGATGCGTCTCGATGAAGACGACTTCCCCCGTCCAGGCAAAGCCAAACCTGGCTGAACTGCCGAACGAACGCGACTAGGACGAGGGCAACCATACCGCTTCCTGCTCCAGTGCCATTCCCAGGTGCTGCATCTGCTCGGTCAGCTCGCGCACGGACGCCGGTAGTTGCGCCACGGCGGTGGTGAAGTGGCGCAAGGTGCCCCGCCATAGCTGGATGCTGCCATACCGCGCCAGCTTGCTCTCCCACTGCGGCATCAACCAAAAATCGCAAGCATCGCCCAGCGCTTCACGAAGTCGCGCGAAGTTGCTCAGGCCCACGCCGTCATAGTCGGCAAAGAGGATTACCCGGCTAGCACGGGGGCGATGACCCAGCCATGACAAAAGCCTGCCGTCGAGCTGCCCGCCGTAGTACAGCAGCGTGGCCTGCGTTCCTTCAGGCAGCCAGTCCGTGCGATCAAACAAAGCTTGGTTCTCGACAAGCCAGAGGGCCTGTTCGGTGTGCCAGGCGTCATCTGGCTGAATGCGCAGGGAGGCCGCACCGAAGTCGCACGTGGCAGCGCTCAGTGCCAACTCCGCATCCCGGTCAGCCTCATGCCAGCTTACCGCGCCGCCCACCGCCTTGAGCAACGGGTAGTACATGCCGTGTTGATGACGCCGGGCCTTGCTGTCGCGGGCATGGGCCACATGCTGTGCGCGCAGCGGGAGTTGTTCGGCGATTGACGGCGCCACCTGAGGGGAGAGCTGCGTCACGTGAGCGTCGAACACCGCCTGATCGCAAACGCTGTATACGTCTCCTCGGCCTTGGCGCAGACAGTTCACGGCACCTGTTTGCCGGGCAAACTGATCCAGAGCCATGCGCTGTGCAGCGGTGAACTGGCTGGCGGGTAAGGGGCTCTTGGCTTGCAGCTTGAGCAACGCCGCGCGCAGGGCTTGATCCGCCATCAGGCCTCCACGGGTTCGATGATCTGCCAGCTGAAGCGGCTGATCTGGTTGCTGCCCTGCCGGTGATGAATGGGCACGCAGTAGCGCACGGTGGTCAGTGGCGCGGGGGAAGCGAAGATCAGCGAAAAGCCGAACTCGGCAGCGGTCTCGATCAGACTGCGCTGGTTGCGCGCATCAAGGGCCAGAGCTTCGTCCAGGTAGCAGATGCCTTGAATCGGCCGCCGTTGATCCTGCATCAGGTGCAGCATCGCCAGCCCCGTCACCAGCTTGGCCATCAGCACTGTGCCGTTCGAGGCGGCGCTGTCGAGATCGTCGAAGGCTTCCGGCTCGCGACCTGCCTTGCCCACCCAAAAGCGCAGGCGGAACAGATCGGCCACGCGCAAGCCGTGGCGAGCGTTGCCTTCTTCGATGAGCAAGGTCTTGGCTCGATTGAGCTGATCATCGTCGAGCACGCTCTGCTGGTTGAAGAGTTCAAAAGTCTCGCTATTGCCCACCGTGGCCGCAGTGCTGATAAGTAGCTCGATGGCTTCGACCAGCGCGCTTTCGTCTTCGGGCTCGATCTTGAACACTGCCAAGTCGGAAAGCTGACGCCCGCTGATCTTGCGATTGAACTCGCGCATCCGGCGTTTGAAGGCAGCCAAGCCATCGCGCAATTCGCGCAGGCAAGCCGCCACGTTCACCACGGCCGACCGCACCTTCTTTTCCAGGGCCTCGGCCTCCTGAGGCAGGTGATGGGCGAACTCCACCAGGCGCGCGATTTCGGCCTCTGGATCGCCGACGAACTGGTACTTCATGAGCCCGCCCGTGTGGATTTCGCCCAGCAGTCGGCGGATCAGGTCGTCCAGCTCCAGCAGCTGCCGACAATCTGCCTGATAGGTCTGCAGGCGCTCGGCCAGCTGGTCCAGCGCAAACTCCGGCTGCGCCAACCAGGGGTGGTGGGGTGAGTCAGACAGCCAGGTGAACGGGCCTTCCTGATCGATGCGCTGGTTGCGGCGTTGCTCGATCTGGCGGTGCTGCTGCTTCAGGGTTTCCAAATCCTGCTGCCGCTGTTGGCGTTGCTGGTCCAGCGCCCGGTATCGGGCAGCCGATTGCGCCAAACTGGTGGCCAGCTCGGCGAGCTTCTGGTCGAGTGTCACAAGCCGTGCTTGCCGCTCAGCATCGCTGTCTTGCAGGGCCTGCATCTGGATGTAGTCCCGCAATTCGGCGTCCAGTTGCACCAGCTGCTGTTCCAATCCATCACGTTCGCGTTGGACGAGTTCCAGCGCTTGTGCCGTCGCCAGCTGCTCCTTCAGCTGCACCTGCTGTTGCTGCAAATCCCGCAGCAGCTCGCCCAGCTCGGCCAGGCTGCGCTGTTGGTGCTGCTCAGGCAGGGCGGCGATGCGCAGCTGCAGGCCCGGCAGGCCGGCATGCTCGCTATCAGCATCGCCAAAAGCCTTGGAGAGCGCCAGGCCATCGAGCTGGAAGTCATCGGCGCCCAATGTCAGCACGGGTCTGGCCAGCACCTTGTTCAGGGCTGTCAGTTGATCGGGCGGCAAAGCGCCTGCCAACTGCTGGTGGAGGTTGTGGCCTTGCGTGCGCATCTCCTGTGTCAACTGGGCCACCTCTGTGTCCACACGGAGCAGCTCGCGTTCGATGGATGCCAGTGGTCGGCTTTGCGCCTGGCCCAAGCGAACCACGAGCGCATCGCGCTGCTCCTGCACGTCGCGGCGGCACGTCTCCAGAACCGCCCGGCTTTCCACCAGAGCGAATCGTTGTTGTAAGGCCTGCAGCTGTTGGCGCTCCTGGCGAAGCTGCTTCTGCTCCAGCTC
>JAFEEP010000316.1 GCA_018241045.1 Pseudomonadota bacterium
CGCCCAGCAGCGGACCGGGAGACAGGATGCAGGCACGCTCGACCGCGTGCTTCAGCTCGCGCACGTTTCCCGGCCAGGCGTAGCGGGTGAGCGCCTCCTCGGTACGCGGGTCGACGCGCCGCTTTTCCGCGGGATGGGCGCGATTGAACGCGTCGACGAAGTGATGCACGAACCAGGGAATGTCCTCCCGGCGTTCGCGCAGTGGCGGAATGCGCAGGTGAATCACATGGATGCGGTAGTAGAGGTCGTCGCGAAAGCGGCCTTCCTCGACCATCGCCTTGAGGTCGCAATGGGTCGCGCAAACCAGGTGGAAATCCACTGCGATCGTCGATTCGCCGCCCAGGCGCTGCAGCTTGTGTTCCTGCAGCACGCGCAACAGCTTGGCCTGCATCGACAGCGGCATGTCGCCGATTTCGTCGAGGAACACGGTGCCGCCGCCCGCCTGTTCGAAATAGCCGCGCCTTGCCTTGGTCGCGCCGGTGAACGCGCCCTTCTCGTGGCCGAACAGTTCCGCCTCGAGAAGGGTGTCCGGTATCGCGGCGCAGTTCACTGCGACGAACGGCGCCTGCGCACCAGCGGCGTAGCGGTGGAACAGGCGCGCCACGTGCTCCTTGCCGACGCCCGACTCGCCGGTGATCAGCAGGCTGTCGGCATGGCGGGCAAGGCGAGGCAGCGATTCGGCGATGCGCCGCATCGCCGGCGACACGCCCAGGATTTCTGCCTCTGCCGAGGCCTGTCGCGCGCCGTAGCCCTCGGCCAGCGCACGCACTTTGGCAATCAGTGCATCGGGGTCGAAGGGCTTGGTGATGTAGTCCGCGGCGCCGGCCTTGATCAGTTCGACTGCCCGATCGATGGTGCCGAAGGCGGTCATGAACAGGAACGGCGGCAGCATTTGCGCCGAGGCGAGCAGATCGAGAAACAGGTCGCCGCCGTTGCAGTCGGGCAGCCGGATATCGCTGACGACCACCGCATGACGGTGCGCTGCCAGCGCGGAGCGCGCCGCGGCACCCGTGCGGCACCAGTCGACCTCGAAGCCTTCGAGGCGAAAGCGGTCGGTGAGGGATTCGCCGATGATCTCGTCGTCCTCGATCAGGCACAGTCGCGGCTGCGTCTCACTCGGATTTGCCATAGGGAATCTCGATGGTGAAGGTCGTAGCGTCGGGCTCGCTCTCGACCGCAATGGTGCCGTCGAGCTGTCGGGTGATTTGATACACGATCCACAGGCCCAGGCCGTGTCCGGCCTCCCGCCCGGTCGCGAAGGGCTCGAACAGGTAGGGCATGTCGTGCTGCTCGATATGTGCGCCATCGTTGAAGACGGCGAGCGTCAGCCCCCGTGGCGACGTGCACGCGTTGAGGCGTACCGTGCCGCCTTCGCCTGCCGCCGTCACCGCATTGAGCAGCAGGTTGAGCACGATCTGCCGCACCAGCGTCGCCGGCAACGGAACGGGTTCGGCGAGGCGGCCATCGACGACGACGCGCACGGCTTGCGCATGGGCTTCGGCTTCGACCAGGATCAGCAGGTCGTCAATGTCCTCGGGGGCGAACGAGCGGTCCTCGACCTTCGCTTCCACCAGCAGGGCGCTGACGGTGTTGCGGATCTGGCTCAGCCCGCGCTCCAGCAATGAAAGCGTGCGTTCGGCGCGCTGCGGATCGTCCCGGTGGCGCTGGAAGGTGTTGATCGCCGTGAGCATGCCGGTGAGGGGGTTGTTGATTTCGTGCGCGATGCCGGCGGTGAGTCGGCCAATGGCCGCCAGCCGCTCCGAACTGAGCATCTGCCGCTCCATCTCCTGCTTGACTTTCATCTCGGCCACCATGCGGCGGAAGGCTTCACCGAGTTGGCCGATCTCGTCGCCGCTGCGCGGAAGGTCCGCAAGCCGGGCCGCTTCGAGCTCGAGCGGAATCTGCTTCATCGCCCCGGCGAGGCGCAACAGGGGCTGCGCGGTACGCCTGGCCCAGACCCAGGACACGGGGAGGAGAATGAGGAGCACCACGAGCGTGACCCAGGCTGCCCGTCCGACCTGGCCCAGAAAACGGGGGAGGAGCGCGGGCTTGGCGTAGGCGAGGATGACGTGGCCGAGTGCGACGCCGTCGGCGATCAGCGGCGTCATGATGAAGAACAGCGCACTGTCTGCCGGCTCGAGGATGCGCTGATCGGTGGGTCCGCCACGCGAGAGTTCGGCGCGCAACAGGCCGTAGGCGCCGCCGGGGGCTGCGGCGCTGGTGCCGATGGGGAACGCGCGTGGCCGGGTCGACACGAACACACGATAGTCCGCGTCCGTCACCAGCACGACCTGCGCCTGTAGTTCGGGCGCTGCGGGGTTGGGTTCGTGGGCCGACTGCAGGATCTCGTAGGCACGCCAGATGTCGTCGTGCAGCACCGGCATGACCAGCGTGTGCGCCAGCACGCGCCCCATGCTGCGGGCGTGGCCTTCAAGGTTCTGGCGCACGAGGTCGTAGTCGCGCGCGACCAGTGCAGCGGTGACCGCGAGCGCTGTGCCCACGACCGCCGCCACCACCCGCAGCGGAATCTTCCAGCGCAGCGACAGGTCGGCGAGCGTCCTCAAGGATTTCTCACGCGCGCGGCCATGCGTGCAATCTCGTCGAAATGATCCGGTTTCCCCGGCGTGAAGCCGTCGAGGCGCAGGCGATGGAGCAAGTCCATGCCCTGCGGATCGGCCGCCATCTCGAGCAGCACGGTGCGAAAACGCGCCAGCTCGGCCGTCGGAAGGTCCGACCGGGCGACGAAGGGCGGGTAACCGAGCGGCGGTGAGCGTCCGATCACACGGGTGGCCCGGGTTAGGTCCGGGTGCGATTCGGCGAGGGTCTCCCAGACGTAGCCGTCCACCGCGCCGCCGTCGGCCAGCGCGATGCCGACCGCTTCGACCACCTTGCGGTGCGCCCAGGTGAAGAAACTGCGCGAGAAGAAGTCGGCCGGATTCTCGCCTTGCGTGGTGAGCAGATAGCGGGGGTAGAGGTAGCCGGAGTTGGAGTCGGGGTCGGAGTAGGCGAAGACCTTGCCTCGCAGGTCGGCGAGCGTCTTGGTTCGGCTGTCGTCGGCCGGCACGATGAGGTAGGACTGGTACCAGGGCCCGCCCCGCCACAGCGGCACGGCAACCAGCTTCAACTCCTGGCGGTGGAGCACGTAAGGGTAGCCGCAGACCCACGCGAAATCGAGCTTGCCCGCCAGCAGCAAGTCCATGACCTCGCGATAGCTGCCGCGCTGGACGAACACGACGCTGCGCCCGAGCTTCACCTCCAGCCAGCGTCGCCACTCGCTCAGGAAGCTCATCTGGTCGTCGAGAAAGACCGGTGTCAGGCCGATGCGGACGGGGGCTTCTTCGGCACGCACCGGCAGCACCGGCAGGGCCACCACCGCGCCGGCCGCGCGCAGGAAGGTGCGCCGGCCGGCGGCTTCGCAAGGGGCGTTGTCCCGGTTCATGGGGCCGATGATAGGCGTCGATCCTGTGCATTGTCAGCATGCTGGCGCGCGCCGTTACGCGACGGTAACAGCTTGCAGCGCAGCAATCGAAGCGGATGTTACGGCGTCGTAACGCCAGGCGCCGGGGCAGCGGAGGCGGTTCGCTTGCCGAGCCCTTGCCCGACAAGACCTTTCGCCTATTTCCCTTTTCCTGGTCCGGTTATTGCGACTGTTGGAGCGTGGAGGGAGGCGCGATGCGTTCGCGGCGAGGAGCCGATTGCGAGCCGCGAATCGCCATCTCGAACGCGGAGCTCGCCGCGGCATTCAACGGAGGTGAAAGCATGAGTGAAGAACTCAGGGTCTCGCCCATCGAGACCAGGGAAGTGCCGGGCAAGCGCCGGTTTGCGATGGTGGTCGACACGCGGCGCTGCATCGGCTGCATGGCCTGCCAGGTGGCGTGCAAGGCCGAGTACGACACGCCGCTCGGGGTCAATCGCACCTGGGTGCCGTATAAGGTCGTCGGCAAGTACCCCAACGTGAAGAAGCAGTTCCTGCCGCGGCTGTGCAACCACTGCGACGATCCACCGTGTGTGCGCAACTGCCCGGTGGAGGCCACCTTCAAGGTCGAAGACGGGGGCTTCGTACTGCAGCGCTACGAGCGTTGCATCGGTTGCCGGAGCTGCATGGCGGCCTGTCCGTACAACGCGCGCTTCATGTTGCCTTCACACCGTACCTACACGCCCATCACCAACGTGGTCGACAAGTGCACCTTCTGCTTCCATCGCGTCACCCAGAACCTGGTGCCGGCCTGCGTGCAGACCTGCATCGGACGCTCGCGCATCTTCGGCGACCTCAACGATCCGAACAGCGAGGTTTCCTATCTGGTGGCGACCAACGCGACGCAGGTGCTGCGCCCGGAGGAGGGCACCAAACCTCACGTGTTCTACATCGGCGCCGATCGCAACGCGACCGAGTTTCCGCGCGACGCCTACCGCAAACCCGAGGTGATGGAGCAGGAGCGCTCCGCGTTCAAGCGCCACTTCGACATCTGAGGAGACAACCATGGGTGACTACGTCTGGTTCCACGATGTGTCGTGGCATGCGACCTACGCGATCTACTTCTTCGTCATCGGCATCGTCGCCGGCCTGAGCTTCCTGTCCTTCCTGTCGTGGCACAACGAGGCGCTGAAGCCGATCCGGGCCAGCTCGGCGTGGGGGGCGCTCGTGCTGCTGGCGATGGGCGGCCTGCTGCTGATCGCGGATCTGTCGCAGCCGATGCGCTTTCTCAACATCCTCAATCCCTTCTATCTCAACTTCAGTTCGCCGCTGGCGTGGGGGGCGTTGAACATCCTCAGCTTCGGCATCGCGCTGGTGGTGTATCTGCTCGTGATTCGCAAGGGCGACGGCGGGCGTGGCAAGTGGATGGCGGGGATCGCTGCGCTGCTGGCGCTCGGCCTGCCGATCTACACCGGCTTCGACCTCACCGTGCATCAGTCGCGCCCGGTGTGGAACACGCCGATCATCCCGGTGCTGTTCGTCGCCATGGCAATCGCCTCGGGCTCCGCGGTAGCGTCGCTGCTGGCCGGCGGCAACGCCGCGACCCAGGCGACGCTGCGGCAGTACCTGCTGTGGTCGACCGGCGCGGTCGGGGTGATGCTGGTGTCCATCCTCGGTACCACCCACCACGGCGGCTCGGCGCAGGAACTCACCTACCTCATCCTCACCACCGGCACGATGGGGCTGATCTTCGTCGGCATCGGCATCGTCGCCGGCACCGCGGCGCCGATCGCGCTGCTGCTCGCCCCCTTCGGCCGCCAGCAGTCCGGCGTGGTGCTGGCCGGCTTGCTCGTGCTCGCGGGCGGCGCGGCACTGCGCTATGCGCTGCTGATGGGCCCCCAACAGTTGCAGACCCTCTACTGACCGGTCAGGCAAGGAGATCTCGAAATGGACTTCCCGAAAATCACCCGCCGCACCTTCCTTCAGGTCAGTGCCGGCACCACCGCCGCAGCCGCGGTCGCGCCCCGATTGCTGCATGCGATGGAGAACGAACTGGGCGGCAAGGACTTCAGCCCGGTCAATGCCGCGGAACGCAAGGCGATTCCGGTGAATTGCCACGTCTGCAACATCCAGGACGGCGCCATCGCGTATGTGGAAAACGACCGCGTCGTGAAGCTGGAAGGCAATCCTGAGCATGTATCGACGCGCGGACGCCTGTGCGCCAAGGGCAACTCCGGCATGTGGTACAGCTACGACCCCGACCGCATCCTGTATCCGCTCAAGCGCGTCGGCGCGCGCGGCGAGGGCAAGTGGAAGCGCATCACCTGGGACGAGGCGCTGGCCGAGGTCGCCGAGAAGCTCGACGCCGCGCTGAAGGAGGATCCGAACACGATCATGCTGAAGTGGGGGCGCAACCGCACCGGCGGCACGCTCGAGCGCTTCATGAAGACGCTGGGTTCGGCCACCGTGCTCAACCACACCTCGGTGTGCGAGGCGTCGAAGAAGGTCGGGCAGGAGCCGACCTGGGGGCCGGACATCGAGACGCCCGACTTCGCCAATGCCAAGTACGTGCTGAACTTCGGCTCCAACGTCCTGGAGGCGTCGTACTTCCACAATCCGCTGTCGCAGCGCGTGACCGAGGGGCGTGTGGACAATCGCATGAAGATCGTCACCTTCGATGTGCGCCTGTCGAACACCGCCGGCTTCTCGGACGAGTGGATCCCGGTGTTCCCGGCTACCGACGGCGCGGTGGCGCTGGCGATCGGCCATGTGATCCTGCGCGAGGACCTGCAGGACAGCGACTTCATCAACACCTGGACCAACGTCACGGTCGATGAGCTGAAGGCGCACTACGCGCAGTACACCCCGGAGTGGGCGTCGAAGATCTCCGGCGTGCCGGTGCAGACGATCGAGCGCATCGCGCGCGAGTTTGCGACCACCAAGCCGGCGACGCTATTCACCTACCGCGGCCCGGCCAAGCACCTGTACGGCTCGTACAACGAAAAGGCCTGCATGATGCTGCCGATCATGACCGGCAACGTCGAGAAGCGCGGCGGCTACTGCCTGCCACGCGGCATGGGCTGGCCGCAGCCCAACCCGCAGCCGCCGGGGCCGAAGCACGATTCCGTGCTTGCGCATCCGCCCGAGTATCCGCTCGCCTCGCACAAGGTCAGCCACCTGGTGCCGTTCTGGATCGCCGAAGGCCGGCAGAAGATCAACGTCGCCTTCACCTACCAGGACAACCCGGTGTACACCAACCCGGGCGCGCAGGCGGTGTGGGGCAAGCTGTACCGCGACGAGAAGCTCATCCCGTACTTCATCTCGATGAGTTCGCACATGGGCGAGGAAACGGCGCTGGCCGACATCATCCTGCCCGACTGCCCCTACCTCGAGCGCTGGGAACCCGAATCGATGCCGAACTCCTTGTGGCCGTGGCTCGGCATCCGCCAGCCGGTGCACAAGTCGCTCGGCGAATCGCGCGAGAACCGCGTGCTGCTGCGCGACATCATCTGGAAGCTCGACCCGGACGGCGCGCGTGGCATGAAACAGTTCTGGGAGTTCAAGGACGGCGAGGACTACATGCGCCACCACTTCGACAATGTGCCCGGGCTGAAGGAGGCGGGCGGGCTCGACTTCCTGAAGAAGCACGGCGTGTGGCCGATCTACGGCACGCTCGACCCGCGGACCGGCAAGGTCACCGACAAGACCGGGCGCGAGATCCAGGCCGAGTACGGCCTGTACAAGAAGGAGCTGTCGGCCGCCGACATGGAAGGCGCGATGGTGGATGCGCACGGGCTGATCACCAAGAACGGCAAGGCGATCGGCATCCGCCGTGACGGCCGCAATTACGTGGGCTTTCCCACCGGCAACCGCTTGATCAACGTGCGTGTCGATGAGTGGGCCGACTATGGTTTCAACCCGATGCCCACGTTCAAGCGCATTCCGTGGCACGAGACGATGAAGGACGACGAGATGATCCTGTCGACCTTCAAGCTCAACGTGCACAAGCAGTCCCGCACGGCGGCGGTGAAGTGGCTGGCCGAGATCGCCCACAGCAATCCGGCGTGGATGAACCCGGAGACGGCGAAGAAGCTGGGGGTGAAGACGGGCGACCTGGTAAGGGTCGAGAGCCCGGTCGGCTATCTGGTGACCAAAGCCTACGTCACCGAGGGCATCCACCCGAAGGTGATCTCGATCGCCACCGGCTTCGGGCAC
>JAFEEP010000317.1 GCA_018241045.1 Pseudomonadota bacterium
AGGGCGCCCGCCCCGGCGAAAATCGAATGGGGTACACGGCGGAATTGCACCACGATCTCGGTCATCCGTTCAGGCAGGCGCTTGCCGGTGCGCAGGTAGAATGGCACCCCCTTCCACCGCCAGTTGTCGAGGTGCGCCTTGATCGCGACGAAGGTTTCGGTGTCGGAATCCCTGCCCAGCTCTTCATCGTAGCCGGGGACCGGCTGGCCGTCGATCGCGCCCTTGCGGTACTGGCCAGTCACGGTTTCGCCCGGTTCGACCAGTCGCAGCGCGCGCAGCACCTTGACCTTTTCGTCGCGGATCGCCGTCGCGTCGTAGTTGGCCGGCGGCTCCATCGCGACCAGCGCCAGCAATTGCAGCATATGGTTCTGGACCATGTCGCGCAGCGCCCCGGCACCGTCATAGTAGGCGACGCGGCTTTCCAGACCGACCGTTTCGGCGATGGTGATCTGGACGTGGTCGATATGCGCCGCATTCCACAGCGGCTCGAACATGATGTTGGCGAAACGCAGCGCCAAAAGGTTCTGGACGGTTTCCTTGCCGAGGTAGTGATCGATGCGGAAGATGCGGTCCTCGGGGAAGGCCTTGGCCACCGCGTCGTTGATTTCGCGGCTCGATTCCAGATCGGTGCCAAGCGGCTTTTCGAGGCCAATGCGGACCTTGTCGCCAGTCAGCCCGGCCTGGGTCAGCCCGGCGATGGTCGGTTCGAACAGGCTGGGCGCGGTCGACAGGAAGATCGCCATGCCCTGGCCGATCGTTCCGATCTCGTCCGACAGGTCGGTGAAGTGGCTGGCGTCGTTGGCGTCGAGCACCTGGTAGGACAGCCGTGGCAGGAAGCTGTCGATCGCGCCCTTGCGGAAGTCCGGCAGGTACTTTTCCAGTGCCGCGCGCGCGAAGGCGCGATAGCTGTCATCGTCATAGTCCGACCGGGCGGTGCCGATGATCCTGAGTTCGGGGGCGATCAGCTTGTCATCGTGCAGCGCGCAAAGCGAGGGCAGCAGCATCCGCTGGGCAAGATCGCCGGTTGCACCGAACAGCAGCAGCCGGTCTGCGGTAAAGCTCATCATCATGACTCCCGAAACCCGAAGGGCCGAGGGCCATGCCGGGTGGACCGGGGGTTAGCAGCGGGGGCAGGCGTGCGCCAGTGCGGCGCAAACCAATTCAGCGCGGTTCAGCCGCGGGCGCGGCGTGAATACGTCTGCGACTGGCGGGACTTGCGTGGGCGCGGAAGCCGCGCGACGGGGGCGGTCGGGGCGGGCGCCAACCGGTGCGGATGGTATTCTTCGGAAGGCAGCGCCTTGCCGAACAGCCAGCCCTGGACCATGCGGCAGCCGTGCAGCCGCAGGGTGTCGAACTGCTCGGGCTGTTCGACGCCTTCGGCCACGGTGCACATCCCCAGCTGGTTGGCCAGCGCGATCACCGCCCCGACGATCGCCCGCGATTCCTCGCGGGTGGCAAGGTCGGAGACGAAACGGCGGTCGATCTTGATCTTGTCGAAGGGAAAGGTCAGCAGATAGGTCAGCGAGGCGTAGCCGGTGCCGAAATCGTCGAGTGCGATCTTGACCCCCAGACTGTGCAGCCGGTTGAGCACTTCGATATTGGCTTCCGAATTGTGCAGCAGCACGCCCTCGGTGATCTCGAACTCGACCCGTGCGGGATCGAGTCCCGTTTCGGCCAGGGCATTGACGATCACCGCCAGCAGGTTGGGACTGGCGACCTGGACCGGCGACAGGTTGATCGCGATGGTTTCGCCGCCCTGCCAGCTCGCTGCCTCGGCAAAGGCGGAACGGATCACCCATTCGCCGATCGGCACGATCAGTCCGGTTTCCTCGGCGATCGGGATGAACTGGTCGGGCGGGACCAGCCCGCGCGCGGGGTGCTGCCAGCGCAGCAGCGCCTCGTATCCGGTCTTGGCCTCGCTGGCGACGTCGACCAGCGGCTGGATGAACAACCGCAGTTCGCCGCGCGCGACTGCATGGCGCAGATCGGCACCAAGGGTGTGCCGTTCGTGCAATGCGGCGTCCATGCCGGGCTCGAACATCTCCCACATCGCCCGCCCACCCTGCTTGGCGGCGTGAAGCGCGATGTCGGCATAGGACAGCAGTTGCGGCATCAGCTCGGTATGGAACGGCGCCAGCGCGATCCCGATCGAGACGGTGGTCGCCAGGTCCTGCCCCTCGGCGTCGAAGGGCTGGGCGAGGACGGCATGGAGCAGCTCGGCCAGCCGCACCGCATGATCGCAGGCATCCTGCCCGGCGACGATCACCGCGAACTCATCACCCCCCAGCCGCGCCACCAGCGGTGCCGATCCGCCCAGGCCGCTCTGATCGATGCAGGCGGTGATGCGTTCGGCAAGACCGCGCAGCAGGGCATCGCCGACAAGGTGGCCCTGGACATCGTTGACGTGCTTGAAATGGTCGACGTCGAGCAGGACCAGGGCGACTTGTTCGTCGCTGCTGCGCCGCAAAAGCGTCTGATCGAGGGCGGTTTCGAAGTGCGCACGGTTGGGCAGGCCGGTCAGCGCGTCGTAGTTGGCCATGCGCCGCGCGCGCCCTTCGGCAAGGCGCTGCGAGGTCACGTCGCAGATCACCCCGCGAAACCAGGCGCGCTCGCCATCGACCTGGAAGCACGGCCGTCCGGTCACCGACCACCAGCGCGGCGGGCCATCGGCGGGTTCGCGCAGTTCAAGGACAAGGTCGCTGACGCGTTTGCGCTGGGTTAGCGCGTCCTCAAGCGCGTCACGCTCGCCCGAGGCGCCGAACAGCGCGGTGAAGGTGCGGTCCTCCAGTGCTCCTGCGTCAATCCCGACGGCGGCGGCAAGGCGCGGGGGAACGGCGATGAGGCTGCCGTCTCGATCGAGTTCGAACAGCAGGTCGGCGCTGCTCTCCTCGTATTCGTTAAGCAGAACCTCGACCGTGCGCGCGCTCGCGGCCAGTTCGCGGTCGGAGAGGATCCGGGTGACGAACAGGTCGCGCGCGGCATAGGCCATGCGGATCAGCAGCACGCTTGCCGCCAGCAGCACCGCGATCGCGCTTATCGTGGTCGGCGTGGCGAGGCGGGCGAGGCCAATCGACAGCCCCAGCGCCTGGCTGGCGACATAGACCGTCGCCGATCGCGGCAAGGTGCGCAGGATATAGGCGGCCGAGGCGATCTGCGCGGTTGCGGCGATGCTCAGCAGAATGCGCGCATCGTGGCCGACCGCC
>JAFEEP010000318.1 GCA_018241045.1 Pseudomonadota bacterium
AATCGTTGACAGCGTAACGAGATCGGCTAAAATGCCGGCTCTTTCCCGAGCGGGAATAGCTCAGTTGGTAGAGCGCAACCTTGCCAAGGTTGAGGTCGCGAGTTCGAGACTCGTTTCCCGCTCCAGATGCACTGCTTCGGAGTTCCACTGAATTCCGCAAGTGGTTGAAAAAAGGGACTTCGGTCCCTTTTTTCATTCCAGCGGCGTCCGCTGGAAGCCACCCCCAGCCACGGATTTTTAGTACATTTTCCAGTACATCAATCGGGGCGAGCGGCGGTTCGGTTTCCTCCGGGTGTGGTCCCGCTGCTGGCGGTACATCTCTCCTCAATCCAACGAGACGGGGAGATGTACGATGCCTCTCACAGACACAGCAATCCGTCTGGCCAAACCCACCGGCAGGGACTACACGCTCAAGGACGGGGACGGCCTGGCGCTCTTCGTCGGCGCCAGCGGGGCGAAGAACTGGCACTTCCGCTTTTCCTGGGCCGGCAAGCAACCCCGCATCTCGCTGGGCACCTACCCCGAGATCAGCCTCAAGGAAGCCCGCGAACTCAGGGATCAAGCCCGCGCGCTCGTCGCCAAGGGCGTCGACCCCCGCATCCACCGTCGGCAGGAACGCAAGGCGGCGCTCCTCGCCGCCTCCAACACCTTCGAGGCGGTATTTCGATCCTGGCGCGACTTCAAGGCGCTGAGCCTCAAGGCCGGGCGCCAAAGCACCCTGTCGCAGGTCGACCGCATCTTCAAGAAGGACCTGCTGCCGACGCTGGGCCCGCAATCCATCTTTGAGATCACGCGCGCCGATTTGCTGGAGGTCCTGCGCAAGATCGAGCGTCGCGGCGCACACACGACCGCCGAGAAGTGCCGGACCTGGTTCAACCAGCTCTTCCGCTACGCGATGGTCGAGGTCGAGCTGCAGAGCAACCCGGCGGCGGATCTCGACATCGTGGCGATGCCGAAGCTGCGCGTGAAGCACAACCCCTTTCTGCGCATGGAACAGCTCCCGGCGTTCCTGGTGAAGCTGCGCCACTATGGCGGCGATCTCAACACGCAACTGGGATTGCGCCTGCTGTTGCTCACCGGCGTGCGTACCGGCGAACTGCGCTCCGCGGTGCCGGAGCAGTTCGATCTCGAGCGCAGCCTTTGGATCGTTCCCCCGGAGAACGTGAAGCAACTGCAGGAGCAGATGCGCAAGAAGAACAAGGACTGCACGGAGATTCCGCCCTACCTGGTGCCACTGCCTCGGCAGGCTGTTGCGATCGTACGGGAACTGCTCCGCGCCAAGTCCCCAGCCCAGCGCTACCTGCTGCCACACCGCAGCAAGCCCAGGGAGCGCATCAGCGAGAACACCCTCAACGCCGCGCTCAAGCGCATGGGCTACAAGGACCAGCTCACGGGCCACGGTATCCGGGCGACGGTCTCGACCGCACTCAACGAGTTGGGCTACCACAAGGACTGGGTGGAGGCGCAGCTTTCCCATGCCGACACCAATCAGATTCGGGCGAGCTACAACCACGCCGAGTACGTGGAGCAGCGCCGGGCCATGATGCAGGACTGGGCGGACCGCTTGGACCAGTGGGAGATGCAAGGCCTGCAGGCCGATCCGGAGATGGCGCCCTCGATGCCGCGGGACCGTCGGCTGCCGCCCGTTCCCGCCGTCGAGCCCCTTCCGATCCGCGACGGTCATGTGGAGAGCGCACCCGCCGAGGTGGCGGCAGGCGAGGGCGATGAGTTGGAGAGATCCCCGGTGCTCACGCTCGTCGCGCGCAAGGATCAGCGTCCTCAGCCGGTCTTGACCGACATCCAGCGCGAACGGGCCCTGGTGCTGGCGACCTTCGAGTCGCCCCACAACCTCCCGCTGCCGGCGTTCGCCAAGCTGGTGGGCAAGTCGCGCCATCAGATCAACCGAGACATCCAGGCCCGTCGCCTGCTGTCGCTCAGCATGGGCAACCGGGGGCAGCGCATTCCGGACTGGCAGCTGGATCCGGTGCGCCAGGACTTCACTCGTGCCGTCCTGGCGCGCGTCGGCGACCTCGACAGCTGGATGTTATATCGCGCCCTGTGCGAGCCGGTGGATGCGCTGGGCGGACTGTCCCCGCTGGAGGCGGTGGTCGCCGGCGCCGCCCGCGACGCCATGCATGCGGTGCTTGGCGTCCTGGGTCTGCTCGGCGAGCCAGAACGCGCGGTGACGGCACTGAGGCAGGTGGTCTAGTGCGAATCCGGTGATGACGCCCCGTCCAGATCGCCCATGCGCATCGAACCGACGCGCATGGCGCGCCGGGCGAACCGGGACACGCTGTCGCTGGCTTCGGCTTTCGGCCGCAGCAGGTAGGTGATCAACTGCGGCGATAGCCCGGCCAGCGGTCGCATCACCACGCCGAGCGGGCGATAGGCCACGATCTGTGTGGCCGGCGCCAAGCCGGTGCCGTAGCCTGCAGCCACGAGGGTCATCATCAAGGCGGAGGACGCGACGCGCTCGGCCACGATTGGGGCGTCGGTCACGTCGTGAAGGATGCGATCGACTTGCCGATGGATGCCCGTGCAGGCTGTCGGATCCCATAACACCATCGGGTAGCGCAGCGCCTCGGGCAACGGGATGTGCGTGTAGGCGAGGAGGGGAGAGCGCGCCGGCACTGCGAGCGCAAGCGGCTCCCGCCAGATGGGCTCGGCAGTCAATCCGCTGCGCTCCTCTCCTGACGTTGCCAACCCGACATCGTACAAGCCAGTCAGCAAGCCCTCGATTTGGCGACCAAGGATGGCTTCGGAGAGCGAAAGCTCAACGTCCGGCTCCTCGCTGCGTTGATGGGCCAGAAGATGAGCCAGTGGTGGCTGAACACCGGCATCGCTGATGGCAAGCCGGAGCCTGGAGGCGCCGGGAGCATGCGTCGACATTGGCATCGTCCAAGTGGATGATCTCCCGGAGATTAGCATTAGTGAGTTAAATTTAACGTGGTTTAAGATGTACTGATCTTCGACGCTTCTGCCGATGCAGAAGCGTCCGATACA
>JAFEEP010000319.1 GCA_018241045.1 Pseudomonadota bacterium
AGGGTGCCTTCACCGGTGCTACCAGAGCGCGGGCCGGACGGTTCGAGGAAGCCGACAAAGGGACGCTTTTTCTCGACGAACTGGCGACGCTGTCGATGGGGGCGCAGGAACGCCTGCTGCGCGCGGTCGAATATGGCGAGGTGACCCGGATCGGATCGTCGCGCGCGATCCGGGTTGACGTGCGGATCGTCGCTGCGACCAACGAGGATTTGCCGCGCCTGGCCGAACAGGGCCGGTTCCGCGCCGACCTGCTCGATCGCCTGAGCTTCGAGGTCATCACCTTGCCGCCCCTGCGCGCGCGTGAAGGGGATATCGAGGTGCTGGCCGATTATTTCGGGCGGCGCATGGCGACCGAGCTGCACTGGGAGCAATGGCCCGGCTTTTCCGACGTCGCCCGCCGCGCACTCGATGAACATCCCTGGCCGGGCAACGTGCGCGAACTGCGCAACGTGGTTGAACGCGCGGTCTATCGCTGGGATTCGTGGGACGTGCCGATCGGGCACATCCAGTTCGATCCCTTCGAAAGCCCGTGGAAGCCGGCGGCGGTGACGCGTGCGCCCGAGGAGGTGCAGGCATCTGCCGTCGCGCAGCCGCCACCCCAGCCGGTTCGTTTCGATGGTGTTTCCGACCTGCGCGCCGCAGTTGACGCGCACGAACGGGCGATCGTCGAACACCACCTGTCGCGCAATCGCTACAACCAGCGCCAGACCGCCAAGGCGCTCGGCCTGACCTATGACCAGTTGCGGCATTGCCTGAAAAAGCACGGACTAGGCGACAAGAGCGCCAGTTAAGCGATTGGCAAGGCCCTTTTGCTATCACCGCATCCATGACGGTTGAACGGGACATTTCGCGCTGAATGCGCACGCGCCTTTGCGCGGTGCCGCGCGTGCCGCCAAGCGCGGCGCGATGGCGCGGGGCTATCAGGTCCTGTTCCATGCCGATTCGGTCAACCATTGCCCCGGCTGCAACGCGACCAACTGGCTGGTCGGGCGTATTACCGCCGAATGTGGCCGTTGTGGCACCGCGTTGCCGCTGGCCGAGGCGGTGCAGAGCGGGCTCGACACGGTCGGGCAGAAGCCGGTGGTCCTCCACCTGCTTGCAGGCGGCAAGCCCTATCGCGAACGCCGCCGGGAAAAGCGCGTTTCGGCAACGGGACGTGAAGTCACCCTGCACATCGACGGCGCCCCGCGCGCCTTTGCGGTCGAGGACATTTCTACCGGGGGCGTGAAGGGCGCCGTGATCGAGGACGTGTTCAAGAGCCGTCAGCTCATCGTCGAGCTTGAGGACGGCACCCTGCTTCCTGCCGAACTGCGCTGGCGCAGCGGCGGGTTCATCGGGCTGGAATTCGTCAAACCGACAACCGCCTGATCCCCCGTTCCAATAGTGCCGCAATGCCGCTTGCAAATGGCAGCGACTGCGCCTATCTGGCGCTCATCCCGACATTGTGACGCAACGAAGGGGCTGGCGCCGAGAGGGGCCGGCACGACGCCTCGTTGTCACCTTGCCGGACTGTTGGAGATTTCATGGCGGATATCGCGCGCATTACCGAAGTCGTTGAACCGGAGGCCAGGGCCCTCGGCTTCGATCTCGTGCGCGTGCGCTATTTCAAGGGTGGCGAGATCGGCGACGAGGAGCATACGCTCCAGATCATGGCCGAACGCCCCGATACCGGGCAACTGGTGATCGAGGACTGCGCCGCGCTGTCGCACCGCATTTCCGACGCGATCGACGCGCTTGAGGAAAAGGGCGACGTGCTGATCGACGAAGCCTACCGGCTCGAGGTCAGTTCGCCGGGGATCGATCGTCCGCTGACCCGCGCGAAGGACTTCGCCGCCTGGGCCGGGCACGAGGCGCGGATCAACCTCAACAACCCGGTCGAGGGCAACCGCAAGTCGCTCCAGGGCGATCTCGTCGGGATCGAGGGTGAGACAGTCACGCTCGACGACAGGAAGAGCGGCCGGGTATCGTTCCCGCTGTCCGACATCCATTCCGCCAAGCTGGTCCTGACCGACAAGCTGATTGCCGCAACCCGCCCGCTCGATGCCAGCGGTGCGGAAGACATTATCGAAGAAGAACAGGAAGACTGAAAATGGCCAGTCCGATTTCCGCCAACCGCGCCGAACTGCTCGCGATCGCAAACTCCGTCGCGACCGAGAAGATGATCGACAAGGCGATCGTCATCGAGGCGATGGAAGAAGCAATCCAGAAGAGCGCCCGCAACCGCTATGGCGCCGAAAACGACATCCGCGCCAAGCTCGATCCGCGCACCGGCGACCTGCGCCTGTGGCGCGTGGTCGAGGTGGTCGAGGAGGTCGACGACTATTTCAAGCAGGTCGACCTCAAGGCCGCGCAGAAGCTCGACAAGGAAGCCAAGCTGGGCGACTTCATCGTCGATCCGCTGCCCCCGGTCGACCTGGGCCGCATCGACGCACAGTCGGCCAAGCAGGTGATTTTCCAGAAGGTCCGCGATGCCGAGCGTGACCGCCAGTACGAAGAGTTCAAGGACCGCGCCGGCGAAGTCGTCACCGGGGTGATCAAGTCGGTCGAGTTCGGTCACGTGATCGTCAACCTTGGCCGCGCCGAGGGCGTGATTCGCCGCGACCAGCAGATCCCGCGCGAAGTTGCCCGTGTGGGTGAGCGCGTGCGCGCCTATATCAGCAAGGTCGAGCGCCAGAACCGCGGACCGCAGATCTTCCTCAGCCGCTCGCACCCTGAGTTCATGAAGAAGCTGTTCGCGCAGGAAGTGCCCGAAATCTATGACGGCATCATCACCATCATGGCCGCCGCCCGCGATCCGGGCAGCCGCGCCAAGATCGGCGTGATCAGCCGCGACAGCTCGATCGACCCGGTCGGCGCCTGCGTCGGCATGAAGGGCAGCCGCGTCCAGGCGGTGGTCCAGGAACTGCAGGGCGAAAAGATCGACATCATCCCGTGGAGCGAGGACACCGCGACCTTCGTGGTCAACGCGCTCCAGCCCGCCACCGTCAGCCGCGTG
>JAFEEP010000031.1 GCA_018241045.1 Pseudomonadota bacterium
CACCGTGGGCATCGCCGCGATCAACGACTTTCACGGGGCGCTCGAACCGCCGCGCACCTCGGTCGTGGTCGGTGACGGCAAGGGCGGGGTGGTGCAGGTTCCGGCGGGCGGCTCGGCATATCTTGCCAGCGCTATCGACAGCGTGCGCGGGAAATATCCCAATCACCTGACCGTGGCGGCGGGCGACCTGATCGGGGCGAGCCAGCTTGCCTCCTCGCTGTTCCTCGATGAACCCTCGATCGGCGCGCTCAATCGCATGGGGCTCGATTTCAACGCGGTCGGCAATCACGAGTTCGATCGCGGCACCGACGAATTGAAGCGCAAGCAGACCGGCGGGTGCCAGCAATATACCTCATTGAAGCCCTGCCGCCTCGAACCGTTCAAGGGCGCCCGGTTTACCTACCTTGCCGCCAACAGCATCAATCCTGATGGAACCACGCTGTTTCCCGCCAGCGCGATCCGCAGCTTCGGCAGCGGCAAGCGCCAGGTCAAGATCGGCCTGATCGGGCTGACGCTCAAGGAGACCGGTGATCTGTCCTCGCGCGACGGCTTGAAGGGCGTCCATTTTGCCGACGAGGCGGACACGGTCAACGCACTGGTCCCGGCGCTCAAGGCGCAGGGCGCGGCGGCGATCGTGCTGCTGATCCACCAGGGCGGTTATACCAAGGGCGATCCCGATCCCAGCACCTGCGCCAACCTGACCGGCGGCATCCGCCCGATCCTCGACCGGCTCGATACCCGGGTTGACGTGGTGGTGTCGGGCCATACCCATTGGGCCTATGTCTGCGATTATGCCCAATACAATGCCGCCAAGCCCTTCCTGCTGACCAGCGCCGGGGTTTTCGGCCAGCTCGTTACCGACATCGCGATCGACATTGATCCGGCGACGCAGAAGGTTGTCGCCAAGCGGGCGCACAATGTCATCGTCCAGAGCGAGGGCTATACCACCCGCAATGGACCGATTACCCTGAAGGACCAGTTCCCCCGCTTTGCCCCCCGCGCCGATATCGCCGGCTACATCGGCAAATATGTCGAAGCCTCGAAGGCCGAGATCGAGCGTCCGATCGGCAAGCTGGCGGGAGAGGTCAAGCGGCCAGGCGGAGACTCGTCGTGGGGCGGGGGCACGCTGGGCAACCTCATCGCCGACGCGCAATTGGCCGCGACGCGCAAGGCGGGCGCGCAGATCGCCTTCATGAACCCTTTCGGCATCCGCGCGCCCAACCAGCTTTCACCCGCCGCGGACGGGACGATCACCTTCGGTCAGATCTATGCGGTCCAGCCCTTCACCAACGGCATGGTGACGATGAGCCTGACCGGCGCCGAATTGAAGGCCGCGCTGGAAGAGGGGCTCGACGACGTACAGCCCAAGCAGTTGCTCAGCGCCTCGCAAGGGTTCCTCTTCAGCTATGACCTGACCCGCCCGGCGGGCAGCCGGGTGGTGACGATGACGCTTGACGGGCGGCCGATCGACCCGGCGCAGACCTATCGCGTCACGGTCAACAGCTTCCTTGCCAATGGCGGGGACAGCTTCGCCACCTTCGCCAAACAGCGCGATGCGGCGATCGCCCCGCTGACCGATGTCGAGGCGCTCGAAGCGTGGCTCGACGGCCCCACCCCGCGCGCGGTTCCGGCCGAGGAACGTGCCGTTCCGGCCAAACCGTGATGCAAAAGGGGCGGCACCCCTGCGGATGCCGCCCCCTTGATCTTTATTGGCGTCTGAAGGTTTACTTGGCCTTTGCCCAGACCTGGTCGACGGTCAGGCCGGTCAGCGGGGCATCCTTGCCCGCCAGCTTGTAGAGCGCGCCGTCGGCGACCGCCCAGACCGACTTGTCGCCGGTGAAAAGGACGCGCTTGCCGTCCGAATACCACGCCCACTTGCCCTTGGTTTCCTTGCCCGCGGCATCGGTCAGGGTGGCGCTGTTGTCGGCGTTCAACACCAGCACCGCGCCATTGCTGGCATAGCTGCCAGGAACCGCTGCGGTCGCCTTGGGGTTGGCGGGCAGGGCGGGCAGTTCGGCTGCTGCTGCGGCCGCGGCGCTGGTCGCCGTGGCGGCGCCATCGCTGGCGGTGGCTTCGGGCGCCTTGCCCTTGCAGCCGGCGACCAGTGCAAGCGCGACAACCGGAAGGATGAATTTGCGCATGGGGGTGTAACCTCCTGTAACATCGCCGGAAACGACTCCGGCGCGGGGCGGACACTACACCGTGGGGTGGGCGGCGGCTAGGGTCAGGCCGGCCTGGGCATAGAGCACCGCCAGCTTGGGATGATCGGGCAGGACCGAGTGATAGAATTGCGCGATGCGCGCAAGATCGGCGGCAAAGTCCCCGCTCGGCACGATTGCGGGACCGACCCCGCCGCGCATCCTCGCGTTGTCGACCCAAGCTGGAACGATGGGCACCCCGGCGCCGTGGGCGATGTGGTAGAAGCCCGAGCGCCAGGCGCTGATCGCCCCGCGCGTCCCCTCGGGCGCGATGACCAGCGTCAACTCGTCACGCGCCGCGAATTCGCTCACGACCTGATCGACGTAGTTGGCGCGTTTCGAGCGGTCGACTGGCACTCCACCCATGTCGAGCATGAAGCGCGTCATCGGCCACTTGAACAGGCTGAGCTTGCCCATGAAGCTGGGCTTGATCCCCAGTTGATGCGCCACGCCCAGGAAGAACACGAAGTCCCAGTTGGAGGTGTGTGGAGCGCCCAGGATCACGCACTTGCGCGGCACAGGGTTGACCTCAATCAGGTCCCAGCCCTTCCAGCGATAGAGCCACAGCAACACCGCCCGGACCAGGCG
>JAFEEP010000320.1 GCA_018241045.1 Pseudomonadota bacterium
TGTCGTATGACAAGTTTTGAAAATGATGATTGGCGGGATCAAGGCATTGAAATGAAAAATGAACTACCGATTGTTCTGGTTGCTGACCTGGCATTCCCTCCGCGCGAAGGGGGGTACGCCAAGGGGCATGAAACCCGCGAGGAGATCCTCCGGGCCGCGCTTCACCTGCTGGTGGAGCAGGGTTACCGGGCCATGTCGATGCGCCGAGTCGCGGCCGAATGCGGGATGAAGCTGGGCAACCTGACCTATCACTTCCCGACCCGCGAAGACCTGGTCAACGCGCTGCTCGACGCGGTGATCGCGAGTTATGAACAGGAGTTCGATGCGCTGGTCCGGGTGCCGATGATCAGTCCCGAGGCGCGCCTTTCACGTTATTGCCAGATCGTGCTGGAGGATATCCGCAGCAAGAAGACCACGCGGATATTCCCCGAGCTGTGGGCGCTGTCCAACCACGACCTCTTCGTCTTTGAACGGGTCCAGACGCTCTATGCCCGCGCGCGCGCGCCGATTGAAGAGATCGTCGCCGAAATGCGCCCCGATTTGTCTGCCGAAACCCGCGCGCGGCTGGTTCTGTTCATCTCCGCCTCGATGGAGGGGCTGACCGTCTTTGCCGGTTACGAGAAACCCTTCGAGTCGCAGATGCCGCTGATCGAGGATGTCGCGGTGCAGGCGTTTCTGGCCATCGTGCGGACGTACCAGCCCGACGAGGACTAGATCTCGATCTGGCTGCCGAGTTCGATCACGCGGTTGCTGGGCAGCTTGAAGAACTGCATCGCGCTCTCAGCATTGCGCATCATCCACGCGAACAGTTTTTCGCGCCACACCGCCATGCCCGGATTGCGCGCCGAAACCAGCGTCTGACGGGCGAGGAAGTAGCTCGTCTCCATCGGCTTGAACGGTCCGCCTGCGCGATCCTCGGCGGCGAGTTCGGCGGGCACGTCAACCTCGTCCATGAAGCCGTGGTGCAGGACGATCCGGTAGAAGCCCTGGCCCATGTCCTCAACCTCGCGCCGGTTCTCGGGCGCGACGTGAGGCACGCCTTCGGTCTGGACGGTCAGGATCGCCACGCGCTCGTGCAGGATGTGGTTGTGCTTGAGGTTGTGAAGCAGGGCGGGGGGGATGCCTTCGGTGGTCGAGGCGAGGAACACAGAGCTGCCCGCGACGCGCTTGACCCGCTCGCCGATCGACTTGAGGAACAGGTCGATCGGCATCGCGCCTTCCTCCAGCCGCTCGCGCACCAGACGGCGACCGGCGGCCCAGGTCGTCAGCAGGGTGAACGCAACCGCCGCGACGAGCAGCGGGAACCAGCCGCCGTCGGGGATCTTCGTCACGTTGGAGGCGAAATAGAGCCCGTCGATGATCATGAACGATCCGGTCACAACGGTGGCCACCAGCGGATGCCATTTCCACACCGCGAAGGCCAGCACACCCAGCATACAGGCGGTGATGAACATCGTCCCGGTTACCGCGATGCCATAGGCCGCGGCAAGGTTGCTCGAGCTTTTGAAGCCCAGCACCAGCAGGATCACCAGGACGAGCAGGCCCCAGTTGACCAGCGGGACATAGATCTGCCCCGCCGCCTTGGCGCTGGTGTGAAGGATCTTGAGCCGTGGCAGGAAGCCCAGTTGCACCGCCTGCTGCGAAACCGAATAGGCGCCCGAGATCACCGCCTGGCTGGCGATGATCGTGGCCATGGTGGCGATGATCACCAGCGGCAGGCGTGCCCAATCCGGGGCAAGCAGGAAGAAGGGATTTTCCACCGCCGCCGGGTTCCTGAGCAGCAGCGCCGATTGGCCGAGGTAATTGATCAGCAGGCAGGGGAAGGCGATGTAGAGCCACGAGATCATGATCGCCTTGCGTCCGAAATGACCCATGTCGGCATAAAGCGCCTCGGCCCCGGTCACCGCCAGGATCACCGAACCGAGCGCGAGGAAGGCGAGCTTGGGGTCGATCAGGAAGAAATCCAGCGCGTAGCTGGGGCTGAGCGCCCAAAGCACTTCCGGCGCCTTGACGATGTTGGCCAGGCCCAGCACCGCGAGCAGGATGAAATAGACCACCATGATCGGCCCGAACAGTTTGCCGACCGCTGCCGTGCCTTTCGATTGGATCATGAACAGGCCGACCAGGATGATGATCGACAGCGGCATGACCCATTCGGCGAACCCGTCGCTGACCACCGTCAGACCCTCTACCGCTGAAAGCACAGAGATCGCCGGGGTGATGATCGCATCGCCATAGAACAACGCGGTGGCGACCACACCGAGCACACCGATCAGCGGAGTCCAGCGGTTCTCGCCCAGCTTGCGCCCGATCAGCGCAAGCAGCGCCAGACTGCCGCCTTCGCCATTGTTGTCGGCGCGCAGGATGACAAAGACATATTTGATCGTAACGATCAGCATCATCGTCCAGAAGATCAGCGACAGCACCCCGAAGATGTGCGGTGTGTCGACCTTCAGTGGGTGGTGGCCGATGAAGCTTTCCTTGAGGGCGTAAAGCGGCGAGGTGCCGATATCGCCAAAGACCACGCCGATCGCGCCGATAGCCAACGCGGACAGACTCTCGTTATGGGCGTTTTGCCCCTCAGCTTCGCTCATGGCGGCGGCCTCTATTCCTGCCGTGGGCATCTCGCCATGACTTTTACGCAATCTTTATGCGCCGTGCGAAGTTCCCGGTGGAATCTTAACGGCGCTTGGGTCCAATTGCAGAACCGCAATCACGATGCGGGGATGAATTGATGGCGGAAAATGTGGAACGCGCGCGCCGGGGCGAAGGCTGGTGGACCAGAGAGGTCGCATTGCGCGGTTTCGGGATGCTGCTGCTCTATGCCTGTTATCGCAGCGCGGCGCTGTCCCGCCACCTGATCGTGCTGCATCGCCCGCATCAGGCGACCCTTGGCGAGTTCGCAGCGTGTCTGGCGGTGATCCTGCTGCTGGCCAGCGGCCTGGCGATGACCGCGCTCGGCTCCCGGTTGTTTGGCCAGGTGCCTGTGCCACCACACAGCGACTGGTACTGGCGATAGGGCGCAAGCTTGCTCTCGACAGCGAGGCCCTGACAGGCGCAAACGCGGGGGCGATGAATGACAGCGGACCCTACCCCGGCGCAATGCTGAGCGTCGCAGCCCGTCAGGGCCGACCGCGCAAGGGGTTCCTCGAAGAGCCGCCGGGTAGATGGCCGGTGCCGCCGCCGCGCGTGCGGCGCGATCAGGGGACGTTCGCTGGATATGCCGTGTCGCTGGGTCTTGGCGCAGTGGTAACGGTGCTGGGCAAGGCGATGTTCGAGCGCGGCAACATCACCAACATCGGTTTGCTCTACCTGATCCCGGTGATGCTGGCGGCGACGCGCTACGGTATGCGAACCGCGGTCATCACCAGCCTGGCTTGCTCCTTGGCCTACAACTTCTTTTTCATCCCGCCACTTCATACCTTGACCATCCAGGATCCGCAGAACTTCATCACGGTTCTGGTCCTGCTCGGTGTTGCCATCGTCGGCAGTCGCCTCGCCTCGCGAGTGCGCGACCAGGCATTGCTCGCCCAGGCGAGCGCGGCGCAGAGCAGTTCCCTGGCCGGGTTCGCCCGCCAGCTGACCGGGATCAGCGCTGTCGATGAGTTGAGCCATCTGCTGTGCTGCGAAGTGTCGTACCTCCTTGAATGCAATACAATCCTAGTGATGGCCGACCGTGAGCAGCTGACTGTCCGCGCGGCAGCACCGATCGCTGTCCGGCTCGAAATGCTTGACGAGGCAGCTGCGCGCTGGGCGCTCGACCACGACCGCCCAGCCGGTCACGGGTCGGACACTCTCAGCGCCGCCGAATGGCTGTTCTACCCGGTCGGCAGCGCCGGGAAAACGCTGGCGGTGTTCGGCCTCGCCCGCTCCGATGCGCGGGCGGCAATCCGGGCGGATCAGTTGCCGCTGCTGCTCAGCCTGCTCGATCAGGCGGGCCTCGCGCTCGAACGGATCGCGCTTGAAGTGGAGATGTCCGCGCTGGACCACGTGCGCGAACGCGACCGGTTGCGCCATGCCCTGCTGTCCTCGGTCAGCCACGATCTGCGCACCCCGCTGACCACGATCCTTGGAACACTGGGCGCGATGCACCCGACCTCGGCGGAACAGGAGTCCCAACTCGCGGCAACCCGCGCCGCGGCAGAGCGGCTGCATCGTTTCGTCGCGAACCTGCTCGACATGGTGCGGATCGAAGCAGGGGCGCTTGACCAGAAGATCGAGCCGGTCGACCTGGCCGAAGCCGTGGCCAGCGCGGTCCATGACCTCGCCCCCATTCTCCACGATCGGCGGGTCGACACGGCGATCGCGCATGATCTGCCCTTCGTGCTGGTCGATCCGCAGTTGTTCCATCATTGCCTGATCAACCTTGTCGAAAATGCTGCAAAATATGGCGGTTCGGATGGAGCCGTCATCGTGCGGGCACTGCGCGAGCCAACGGGACTGATGCTCTGCGTCGAGGATGAGGGACCGGGCATTCCCGAGGAACAACAAGGTCGTATCTTCGAGACCTTCACCCGCCTTGAAGGATCGGACCGCAAGGGTGGAACCGGGCTGGGCCTGGCCATCGTCAAAGGCTTTGCCGAGGCTATGGGCCTGCAGGTGACCGCGACCAATCGGGATGACGGTCAGGGCGCTTCGTTCAGAATCCTGTTCCGCAGCAGCCAATTGAGGGAGTCGCCGGGCGAATGACGAGCACGGTAACGATCCTGATCGTCGATGACGAAGCCGCCATCCGCCGCTTGCTCCACGCCAGCCTCGCCCGGGCGAGCTACCGCATCGTCGAGGCCGGATCGGCGCGTGAGGCATTGG
Organism: Pseudomonadota bacterium; assembly: GCA_018241045.1. GTDB lineage: Bacteria > Pseudomonadota > Alphaproteobacteria > Sphingomonadales > Sphingomonadaceae > Novosphingobium. Next base: position 4,810 of record JAFEEP010000320.1, read on the forward strand.
CCGCGGTGCAGATCGACAAGCCCGAGGTAGTGCTGCTCGATCTGGGTCTGCCCGATCGCGACGGACTTGAACTGATCCCGGTGATCAAGGGCGCGGGCCCGGCTGTAATCGTGATATCGGCCCGCGATGCGACCGACCAGAAAGTCACGGCGCTCGATCTTGGTGCGGACGATTACGTTGCCAAGCCGTTCGACAGCGAGGAGGTTCTTGCGCGGATCAGGGCGACGCTGCGGCACAGATTGGCCAGCGAAACCGGGATTCCGGTGATCCGATGTGGCGACGTCGAGATCGACCTTGCCGCGCGGCAGGTGCGCAAGAGTGGCGAAGAGGTCCACCTGACGCCGAAGGAATACGGTCTGGTTGCCGAACTGGCCAAGTCGCCCGGCCGGGTCGTCACCCATTCGCACCTGTTGCGATCGATTTGGGGTCCGGGTCACGAAAGCGATGTCGAATACCTGCGCGTCGCCGCGCGCGGCGTCAGGCGCAAGCTGGAGCAGGACCCGGCCCAGCCCAACCTGCTGCGCAACGAACCGGGGGTCGGCTATCGGCTGATGGTGTCCGGTTAAAGCGGACCGTCGGCCACCGCCGCGATTGCATCATGAACCTGCGCCAGATCGGCATCGTTGATGCAATAGGGCGGCATGACATAGACCGTGTTGCCCAGCGGGCGCAGCAGCACGTCGCGCGAGGTGAACGCAGCCTTGAGCGCGGGGCCGATCTCCGAAAGGTAGCCGTGCTGATCGGCCAACACATCCATCGCGATCACCGTGCCGAGCTGGCGCGGGTTGGCGATGCGCGGATGCTGTGCCAACCGGGCCAGGCCCGTCGTTTGCCGCTCGGCAAGGCTGGCGATCCGGTCCACGACCGGCTCCTCGCGCCAGATCGCCAGGTTGGCATTGGCCGCGGCACAGGCGATCGGGTTGGCGGTGTAGCTCGATGAGTGGAAGAACTGCCTGGCCCGGTCGGTCGAATAATGCGCGGCGTAGATTTCCGGCGTCGCCATGGTCACCGCCAGCGGGAGGGAGCCGCCCGTGAGGCCCTTCGACAGGCAGAGAATGTCGGGAACGATGCCGGCCTGTTCGCAGGCGAGCAGGGTGCCGGTACGGCCCCAGGCGGTCATCACCTCATCGGCGATGAACAGCACGCCGTGGACGGCGCAGATCGCGCGCATCTCGGCCAGCACGCGGGCCGGATAGAGCAGCATCCCACCCGCGCCGAGCAATAGCGGCTCGACAATGAAGGCGGCGGCATCGCCCCGCGCGCAGGCGCGCTCGAGCGCATCGAGCGTGGCCTGTTCGGCGCCCTCGGCCGGGAAGGGGATCGTCTCGACATCGAACAGCAGCGGCGCATAGGGCCGGTTGAACACCCCGCGCGCGCCCACCGACATCCCGCCGATGGTATCACCGTGGTAGGAGTGTTCGAGGACCAGGATGCGATGGCGCTCCTCGCCGCGATGCGCGAACGTGCCCAGCGCCATCTTCAGCGCCACCTCGACGCTGGTCGATCCGCTGTCGGAAAAGAACACGTGATCGAGCGGGCGGGGCATGATCCGCACCAGTTCGGTGGCCAGATCCTCGGCCGGCTGGTGCGTCCAGCCCGCGAAGATCAACTGGTCGAGCCGTTCGCTCTGTTCGCGGATCGCGGCCATGATCCGGGGGTGGCAATGGCCATGGGTGGTGACCCACCAGCTCGAGATCGCGTCGATCACGCGGCGTCCGTCGGCAGTGTAAAGCGCCGCGCCCTCGGCGTGGGTGACCAGCGGGATCGGCTCTTCCAGACCGTGCTGGTGGAAGGGATGCCAGACCGGGGAGGTCATAGCAGGTCCACCCGGATCTGCCGGGCGAAAGCCTCGGCCAGCGCCTCCGGCGTCAATGGGTCAAGCCGGGGCAGGCGGCCCAGATGCTGCACCTTGCCGAACCGGACGATCGTCTCCTCGCTCGCCGGATTGGCGTCGCCGATGAAGGCAAGGCCATGGACGCTCACGCCGCGGCTGCGCAGCGCCTCCAGCGACAGCAGGCTGTGGCTGATCGTGCCGAGCGCGGTGCGCGCGACGAGGATCACTGGCAAGCCCCAGCCCGCGAACAGGTCCGCGAACAACAGGTCGTCCGAAACCGGCACCAATGCGCCGCCTGCGCCCTCGACTACCAGCGGCCCGTCGCCCTCGGGCAAGACGAGCCGCTCAGGGGCGATCTGCACCCGGTCGATCCGGGCCGCCTCATGCGGAGAGCAGGGTGTGTCGAGAACATAGGCTTCGGGCAGGATCGTTGCGCGCCCATCCGCCAGTGCGGCCACCCGCTGGGTGTCGGTGCCGCCCTTGATCCCGGCCTGGACCGGCTTCCAGTACCGCGCGCCAAGGTGCCCGACGAGCGCGGCGGCGAACACCGTCTTGCCGACATCGGTGTCGGTGCCGGTGATGACGTAGCCTTTCACCGCGCCGGCTCCAGCAGTTCGGCGAGAAGGTCGGCAAGACGGGTGATCTCGCCCTCGCTGGCGTTGTTGGTCACGGTGATGCGCAGCCGCGCGGTGCCCTGCGGCACGGTCGGCGGGCGGATCCCGCGCACGTCGAAGCCTTCGGCCTGGATCCGGGCGGCAAGGGCCATGGCCCGCGCATCATCACCGACGATCAAGGGCAGGATCTGCGATCCGGTGACGGTAGCGCCCAGTGGAGCGAAGACCACCTCGGCGTGGCGGATGCGGCGCCACA
>JAFEEP010000321.1 GCA_018241045.1 Pseudomonadota bacterium
ATCGGCGACCTGGTCCAGAAGACCGAGGCCGAGATGCTCCGCACGCCGAACTTCGGCCGCAAGTCGCTCAACGAGATCAAGGAAGTCCTGAGCTCGATGGGCCTGCGCCTCGGCATGGACATCCCGGGCTGGCCGCCCGAGAACATCGAGGAAATGGCCAAGAAGCTCGAGCAGGAACTGCTCGGCTGAACCGGATCAGGGGCGCTTTCGGGCGCCCCGCCACGGTGAAGGCAGCCACCGCAAGAGCTGCCGGGTACGGGGTACCTGACACGGCCCCCTAACGAACGAAGGATAGTGAAATGCGTCACAAGTACGGCGGCCGCAAGCTCAACCGCACCACCAGCCACCGCAAGGCCCTGTTCCGCAACATGGCGGCGGCGCTGATCAAGCACGAGCAGATCACCACCACGCTGCCCAAGGCGCGCGAACTGCGCCCCTACGTCGAAAAGCTGATCACGCTGGCGAAGCATGGCGGTCTGTCGAACCGCCGTCTGGCCCATGCCCGCCTGCTTGACGATGCGCAGCTGGTGAAGCTGTTCGACGTTCTGGCTTCGCGCTATGCCGACCGCGCCGGTGGCTACACCCGCGTGATCAAGGCCGGTGTCCGCGCGTCGGACGCCGCCCCGCTTGCCGTGATCGAACTGGTTGATCGCGACACCTCGGCCAAGGGCCAGGACAGCGGCCCGGTGATGGTCGAAGACGAGGCGGCGTAAGCTGCAAGGCGATCGGCGGCCCTGATCGGGCGCCGGTCGATCCTGGAATTGCAAAGGCGGTTGCGGCCATTAGGCTCGCAGCCGCCTTTTGCATTTCGGGGAGTGACAATGTTCCGCCAAGCGACGCTGATTGCCGCCGCCATCCTGTTCCATTCTGCCGCGGGAGCGGAAAGCGTGAAAAGCCCCTCCTACCCCGATACGCGCAAGGGTGACGTCGTCGAAACGCAATTCGGTGAGGCGATTGCCGATCCCTATCGCTGGCTGGAAAACGATGTCCGCACCGATCCGCAGGTGGCCGACTGGGTTCGCCGGCAGAACGAGGTCACCAGCGCCTATCTCGCCACCCTGCCGCAGCGGCCCTGGTTTGCGACGCGGATCAAGGCGCTGATGGATTATGAACGCTTCGGTCTGCCGCGGAAGGCGGGCAAGCGCTATTTCTATACCCGCAATTCGGGCCTGCAGAACCAGGCGCAACTGTTCGTGCGCGATGGCTTGGATGGGGCGCCGCACCTGCTGCTCGATCCCAATGCCTGGGCCAGGGACGGAGCGACCGCGCTCGACGATTGGGTGCCCTCGAACAAGGGGCGCTATCTGGCCTATTCGGTCCAGGACGGCGGCAGCGACTGGCGGGTGATTCACCTGCTTGACGTCGCGACCGGCAAGGTCATGGCCGACGAGCTGCGCTGGGCCAAGTTCACCGCGATCGCCTGGATTGGCGAGGAGGGCTTCCTCTATTCGCGCTTCCCCAAGCCGGCCGAAGGCGCGGAGTTCCAGTCGCGCAATTTCAACCAGGCGCTCTGGTTCCACCGTATCGGAACCCCGCAGGACCAGGACGAGCTGGTCTTCGCCACACCCGGCCAGCCCGAGGTCGGCCACACCGCCAGCGTGACCAACGGCGGGCGCTATGCAGTGATCACCAGCAGCAAGGGCACCGATGCGCGCTGGGAGGTGCGGGTGATCGACCTGGCGCAGCGCAAGAAGCACGGGTGGACCGCGCGCAGGCTGGTCACCGGGTTCGACAACAAGTGGGCGCCGGTCGATGCGATCGGCCCCAAGCTGTGGTTCGTGACTGACAAGGACGCTCCGCGCGGCAAGCTTGTCGCGGTCGATCTGGCGGGCGACAAGCCGCTCTGGCACGACGTGGTGCCCCAGCGCGAGGAAACGCTGGAACAGGCCTCGATCGTCGGCGACAAGCTGATCCTCTCCTACCTCAAGGACGCCTCGACCCGCGCCGAGGTCTATGACTTGTCCGGCAAGCGCGCGCAGGTGCTGACGCTCAACGGAATCGGCACCGCTTCTGGCTTCACCGGCAAGCCGGGGGATCCCGAGACCTTCTATTCCTTCACCAGCTTCAACCAGCCCGCCACGATCCGCAGGCTCGACCTGCGCAGCGGTGAAACCAGCACCTTCGCCGCGCCGAAACTGACCTTCGATCCCGCCGACTACGCGATCGAGCAGCGCTTCTACACATCGAAGGATGGCACGCGGGTGCCGCTGTTCCTGGTGCGCAAGAAGGAGCTGGTCGGCAAGGCCGTGCCGACGCTGCTCTATGGCTATGGCGGCTTCGACATTTCGCTGACGCCGGGCTTTTCGGCCAGCCGCATGGCCTGGCTCGAGGCGGGCGGGGCCTATGCCGTGGCCAACCTGCGTGGCGGGGGTGAATACGGCAAGGCGTGGCACGATGCCGGGCGGCTCCACAACAAGCAGAACGTGTTCGACGATTTCATCGCTGCGGGCGAATACCTGATCGCCGAGGGGATCACGCCCAGGGGCGGACTGTCCATCCAGGGCGGATCGAACGGCGGCCTGCTGGTCGGCGCGGCAGCCAACCAGCGGCCCGATCTGTTTGCGGCCGCCAACGCCGCCGTCGGGGTGATGGATATGCTCCGCTTCGATCGCTTCACCGCCGGGCGGTATTGGACCGACGACTACGGCTTTCCCGGCAAGGAGGCGGATTTCAAGGTGCTGCGCGCCTATTCGCCCTATCACAACATTCG
>JAFEEP010000322.1 GCA_018241045.1 Pseudomonadota bacterium
TCCTTGCCCGCCTTCATGCGGGACGCTGGCACGGTCCAGATTGCCTTGTCCAAATCGACTTCGTCCCACGTTGCCCCTAGCACTTCGCTTGTGCGCGTGGCCGTGAGAATGACAAACTCCAGCGCCAGCGCCGCCATTGCCTCCCGCTCCCGCAGTTGCCCCATGAACGCCGGGATTGCCTCATATGGCATAGCCTTGTGATGGCCGCGCGTAAGCCGCGAACGGGGCGGCAGGATTTGCGCGATATGGCCGCGCCAGCGGGCAGGGTTTTCGCCCTCCCGGTATCCGCGCGCCTTGGCGGCATCGAGCACGGTTTCAATCCGCCCCCGGATGCGGCTGGCAGTTTCCGGCTTGTCCTGCCAGATCGGCTCAAGGATTTTCAGCACATGCGCCGTGCCAATTTCGGCAACAGGCAATTCTCCCATGACGGGATAGACGTAGCTGGCCAGCGTGTTGCGCCATTGCTGCCGGTGCTTGTCATTGCGCCAGCTTGTCTCATTCGCGCCGATATAAGCCTCTGCCACGGCCTTGAACGTCATTCCGGCTATCGCTGCCGCCTGAGCCGCTGCAAGCGCCTCTGTGGCCTCTCGCTGGCGTTCCTCCAGAGGATCAATTCCGGCTTTCACCTTGAGCCGCAGGGCATCGCGCGCCGTGCGGGCATCGGCAAGGGAAATGCCGCCTTGTCCAGCCGCGCCCAAGCCAATGTCGCGCGACTTGCCCTTGAGCATGAAGCGATAGACCCATGACCGCGCGCCGGTTTCCTTCACCAGCAAGTGCAGCCCGCCCCCGTCCGCATGGCGTCCGGGTTTCGCATTCTTGACCGCCAAAGGCGTAAGGGCGTTGCTGAGCTTGCGCGGCATGGCTGGCGTCTCCGTTCCCAAATCCGTTCCCCAATAATACGCCGGTTTTATGGGAACGCAACCGGATAGAACGGGACAGGAACGGAGTGGGATAGAGCCGATTATCGCCTATTTTTCGCGCTTATTTTAATGCTGACGGATGCATCGGGACGCTAGTTTCGGGGACACCCTGTCCGCCAAAGGCTCCAGCCTCGGGCGTATGCCATCTAGGCAAACCGCGCCGCGATCCGCTTGAGCGCTTCCACCGCCAAACCGAAGAACAGGCCGCCCACCACCGTCGAGAGGATCAGTTCCACCCAGTTCACGCGCAACTGGATCAGCGGCGCGGCGGCGAGGGTGATGAACAGCATGGTCGCGTTGTTGACCAGCATCGGCACGGTCTTGATGATGTCGAGATAGAGCGCGAGCAGTAGCGCGGCCAGACCCAGTGCCAGACCTGCACCGCCAAAATGAGTCGGGGCATAGACCAGCAGCCAGGCGACTCCGATCCCGACCACCGAGCCAACGATCGCCGGGGCGAGCCGTCTGATCTCGAGCTGGCCATTGTTGGCCCAAAACCACAGCAGCATGAACCCGCCGACCAGCGAGGTGTCGGCCATGAATTGCAGCCCGATCGCGATCCACGCAACGATCAGCACCACGACGATCAGCAGAATCGCCAGCCCGGCCAGTGGGCCGGGCGGTGGCGCCACTTCGGGCGCGGTCGACGCATCATCCATCATGTCCCCTCCCCGGCGTTATCGCCGTTCACGGGGAGTAGAGACCATACCGCGCTTTCGATCCAGCGGATTTTGCGCCGCCGGTTCCCACCCGGTCAGATGTGCAGCGCGCGCCCGTATGCGGCGAGGACGCTTTCGTGCATCATTTCCGACAGGGTCGGGTGCGCGAAGACCGTCTGCATGAAATCCTGCTCAACCAGTTCGGCCTGCTTGCCGATGGTGTAGCCCTGGATCAATTCGGTCACTTCCGCGCCGATCATGTGCGCGCCAAGCAGTTCGCCGGTCTTGGCGTCGAACACCGTCTTGACGAAGCCCTCCGCCTCGCCCAGCGCGATCGCCTTGCCGTTGCCGATGAACGGGAAGGTGCCGACCTTGAGCGTGTAACCGGCTTCCTTGGCCTTGGCCTCGGTCAGGCCGACGCTGGCGATCTGCGGGTGGCAATAGGTGCAGCCCGGGATGTTGCGCTTGTCCATCGCGTGGGGATGAACCTCCTTGTTGCCCAGTTCCTGCGCGATCGCTTCGGCTGCGGTGACGCCTTCGTGGCTGGCCTTGTGCGCCAGCCACGGTCCGGGGGTAACGTCGCCGATCGCCCAGAGGCCGGGAACGTTGGTGCGGCCATAGTCGTCAATCGCGATGATCCCGCGCTCGGCCTTTACGCCTAGCGCCTCCAGCCCGATGTTCTCGGTATTGGGGGCAATCCCCACCGCGACGATGGCATGGCTGAAATCGCTTTCGCTGACCTTGCCATCGCTGGTCTTGATCTTCGCCTTCACGCCCTTGTCGCTGACCGTCAGCGCCTCGACCCCGGCGCCGGTCAGGATCGTCATGCCCTGCTTCTTGAGCGCCTTTTCAAGGAAGGCGGAGACGTCGGCGTCCTCGACCGGAACGACCCGGTCCATCATCTCGACAACGGTAACTTCGGCGCCCATATCGTTGTAGAAGCTGGCGAACTCGATCCCGATCGCACCCGATCCGATTACCAGGAGCTTGCCCGGCATTTCAGTCGGGGTCATGGCGTGGCGGTAGGTCCACACCCGTTTGCCGTCGGCCGGAGCGAACGGCAGATCGCGCGCGCGGGCACCGGTGGCGACGATGATATGCTTGGCCGAGAGGGTTTCCGTGCCCTTGTCGCCCGTCACCTCCAGCTTGCCGCCGCCCTTCAGCGTACCGACGCCCATGTAGACGGTGATCTTGTTCTTCTTCATCAGGTGCGTCACGCCCTGGTTGAGCTGCTTGGCCACGCCGCGGCTGCGCTTGACCACGGCGTCAAGGTCGGCGCGGATATTGTCGGCCGCCAGACCGTAGGACGCTGCGTGCTTCATGTTGTGCAGCACCTCGGCCGAGCGAAGCAGCGCCTTGGTCGGGATGCAGCCCCAGTTGAGGCAGATGCCGCCCAGGTTCTCGCGCTCGACAATCGCGGTCTTGAGGCCAAGCTGCGCGCAGCGGATCGCCGCGACATAGCCGCCGGGGCCCGAACCGAGAACGATCACATCGTATTGATCAGCCATGCTTACTCCGTAGCGTCATGTGCGCGCGGACGACCCTCGTCA
>JAFEEP010000323.1 GCA_018241045.1 Pseudomonadota bacterium
CCAGGCGATTACCGCGGTGTTTGGCATCCCGGCCGAGGGTTCGCGCTTCGCCCTGCCAAGCGATGCCTACGCGGTCGATCTCGATGCCGATGGCACGGGCCGGGTGCGGGTGACCGGCCCGGGTTCGGCCGGACGCATCGCGGTGCGCTTTGCCGCCGGGCTTGCCGCTGGCTGGGCCGACCTCCCCGACGGCCTGCGCCACGGTGTTCTGCGTCTTGCCGCGCACCAGTACCGCCAGCGCGAAGACCAGGGCGGGCCGAGCGCAATGCCCCCCGCCGCGATCACCGCGCTGTGGCGTCCGTGGCGACGGATGCGGCTGGCATGATCGCCAGTTCCAACGCCGCCGCGGTCTTTTCCCGGCTGGTCCAACAGGGCCGCCAGCTTGCTGAAGCGGCCGCCGCAACCCAGCGCGTCGATCCGCCGCTGCGCTGGCGCCGCGCCGCGCTGCTCTGGCCCCTGTTCACGAAAGGCTGATCGCCATGGAAATTGCCCTGCGCGCCGCCCTGATCGACTGGCTGCGAACTGACCCCGCGCTCTCCGCCCGGCTCAACGCGGTGGTCGAGGAAGCGCCCGCGCGCACCGCGCTGCCGTGGCTGGCGATCTCCGCCAGCGCCAGCACCGACTGGTCGGTCAAGGACCGGCCCGGGCGCGAGGTGCGCGTCGCGCTCGAGCTGAATTGCCGCGGCGACCGGCCTGACGACGCGGCGGCGCTGACCGCCGCGATCGAGGCACGGATCGCCACGATCCCCCCGATGCAGGCCGCGTTTCATCTGGCCGGAACCACGTTCCTGCGCGCCCGCGCCGAACAGCGCGCCAACAACACCCGCGCGGTGCTGATCGAATACCGCTTCCGCCTGATGGCCCACTGAAACCCCATCCGCTGCGCCGCAGCCGGATGACCATTTCTCTCTCCCGCCCTTGGCGGAACCCAGTTCAAAAGGAGCTTCCCATGCCTGCACAGAAAGGCAGCGCCTTCCTGCTCAAGATCACCAACGGCGGTTCTCCGTCGATCTACCAGACCGTCGCCGGGCTGCGCACCACCCAGATGTCGATCAATGGCGATGCCGTGGTCGTCACCAGCAAGGACAGCAATGGCTGGCGCGAACTGCTCTCGGGAGCGGGCGTGCGATCGGTCTCGGTCAGCGCGGCGGGGATCTTCCTCGGCTCCGCGGCCGAGGCACGGATCCGCGCCAATGCCTTGTCGGGCACGATCGACGACTACGAACTGAGCTTCGAGGATGGTGACAAGCTGCGCGGTCGCTTCCTGGTCCAGAAGCTCGACTACGCCGGTGATTTCAACGGCGAACGCAACTACACCCTGCAGCTCGAAAGTTCGGGCGTGGTGGCGGGCGCGTGAGCGTGAACCCGGCCAACCCCCATCGCGGCGAAGCCACCCTTGTGGTCGCTGGCCAGCCGCGCCTGCTCCGCCCCAGCTTCACGGCGCTGGTCGCCGCCGAAGAAGAGCTGGGCCCGCTCTTTGCGCTCGTCGAGCGCGCCGGGGCGGGGCAGTTGCGCCTGGCGGAAATGGCCGCGCTGTTCTGGCACTGCCTGGCCGAGCGCGCCGGGCTGACCCGCGAGGCCGTGGGAGAGGCGGTGATGGCGCTGGGCCTCGCCGCCGCGAGCAAGCCGCTGCGCGTGCTGCTCGGCCAGATCCTGCAAGGCGCGGCCGATCCGCCATCACCATGAGCGCCAAGGCCACGAGCGAGAGCCGCTTCGGCCCCGGCGCCGCCCGGCTCGCCGGCCATGCCGCGCGGCTGCTCGGCTGGCGTCCGGGTGAATTCTGGCAGGCGACCCCGGCCGAGCTCGCCGCCGCGCTCGCCCCGCCGCCGGGTAATGCCGCGCCACTCGGTCGCGCCGACCTGACCCGCATGATGGAGCAAGACCATGCCTGATTTCGCGACCGGCACCGATTCGGTCGATACCCTGTTGATCGACGTGCGCGCCAACACCCAGGGCTTCCAGAGCGACATCGCGGCGATGCGCGGCAGCTTTGACGGTACGCTGGTCGATGGCTTCGCCCGCGCCGGAGCGGTGCTTGAACGCGGCCTGCTCGGGGCGCTCCGGCGAGGCAGTCTCGGGTTCGAGGATCTGCGTCGGATGGCCTTCAACGTGATCGATTCGATCGCCGGGCAGGCGCTCAACAACCTGTTCGGCGCCAGCGGTGGCGGGGCGGGCGGTGGTCTGCTCGGTGGCGCGCTCAGCCTTGGCGGGCTGGTCGGCTCGATCCTCGGATTGCCAGGGCGCGCCACAGGTGGGCCCGTCGCTCCCGGACGCGGCTATGTCGTGGGTGAGCGTGGCCCCGAACTGTTCGTGCCGACCAGCGCCGGGCGGATCGAAACCGGCCTGCCTGGCGGCGGGCGCGACGTGAAGGTGTCGATCACCATCGCCGCCCCGCACGGCGCCAGTGCTCCGCAGGCGCTGCAACGCTCCAGCCGCCAGGTGGCGAGCGCGGTGCGCCGCGCGCTGTCCGACTTCTGATCAAGGGGAAATCTCATGGCCTTCTGGCTCTGCAGCAAGCGCGAAGGGCAGGACAGTGACTGGATCCA
>JAFEEP010000324.1 GCA_018241045.1 Pseudomonadota bacterium
ACGAGCCGCTGGTGCTTGGCCTTGATCGCGGTATTCATCTCTCTCGGCTCCGTTCGCGGCGCGCTTCGGCGCGGCGCATCGCCAGCCACGACCACGCGATCAGCGCCCCCGTCGCCGCGACGCCCACGACATAGGCGGCGATCACGAAGGTCCAATGGTTCAGCCCCTCATGCATCAACGGCCTCCATCGCACGGCGACGCAGGCGCGCATCGGCTTGCTGGTCGGCCAGGATCGCCCGCATCCGCGCCAGCACCACTCCGCCGAAGATCAGCGAAAAGCCCAGTGTTGCGGCAAGCAGGCCGAGCAGAAAGGGCGCGGCCATGGCCGACTTGCCCATGGTGATAGAGGGCGGCTGATGCAGGCTGTTCCACCACAGCACCGAATAGTGGATGATCGGGATATTGATCGCGCCAACCAGCCCGAAAATCGCCGGGATGCGCGATTGCCCGTCGCCATCGCGCGCCGCCGCATCGGCCAGCGCAAGATAGGCGAGGTAGAGGAACAGCAGCACCAGCATCGAGGTCAGCCGCCCATCCCACACCCACCAGGTTCCCCAGGCGGGCCGCCCCCACAGCGATCCGGCGACCAGGCACAGTGCGGCAAAGACCGACCCCGGCAGGGCCACGGCGCGTGCGGCGATCCCGGCGAGCGGGTGGCGCCAGACGAGTTCGGTCAGGCTGGCGACCGCAATCGCGCTCCACCCGCCCATTCCCAGCCAGGCGGCGGGAACGTGAATGAACAGGATGCGGACCGAATCGCCCTGCAACTGCTCTGCCGGAGCGCCCAGCAGCCCCCAGACCAGCGACAACCCGGCGATCACGATTCCTCCAACGAGCAGGGGCGTGGTCAGCAGGCGGGCGAGGCGCAGGAAACGGGCAGGATTGGCGTAGCCGTGCATGGTTCGGGTCAGTCGAAAGTCACCGCCCTTTGGCATTGCCCGGCAGTTCCGGCAAGGCAATTGCGCAGTGACGATACCTTGGTCCCATCCCGCGCGTCAGCGGCCGATCAGCGCCTGGGCCATGGCATCGGCGACCTGATCGCTCGACCGGCCCGAGGCGTCGCTTTCCTGCCAGATCGCGCGCAGCCGTCCCGGAATCTGTTCGATCCGCTGGCGGACATCGCCGACCGAACAGGTCCTGCCCTCTTCACGCGCCAGATATTCGAGCGCGACGGCGATGATCCCTCCGGCGTTGATCACGTAGTCGGGCGCATAGAGGATGCCCCGCGCGGCGAGCGCCTGGCCATGTTCGGGTCGGGCGAGCTGGTTGTTCGCCCCGCCCGCGACGACAGGCGCCTGCAACCGGGCGATTCCCGCATCGTCGAGGATCGCACCCAGCGCATTGGGGCTGAACACGTCGCAGGCCACATCCATGATCGCATCGGCCGGGACGTTCTCAGCGCCCAGTTCGGTCGCCAGCGCGGTGGCGCGCGCCGGGTCGACATCGGCCAGGGTCAGGCGGGCACCCTCCGCGGCAAGCAGCCGCGCCAGACCGCCGCCGACGCTGCCCGTGCCCTGAATCGCGATGTGGACGCCTGCCACGCTGTCCTTGCCGAGCTTCTGGAGTACCGCAGCCTTGACCCCCAGGAAGATGCCATAGGCAGTGAACGGTCCGGGATCGCCGCCCGCGTTACCGCCATCGGCGACCGGCAGGCCGGTAACGTGGCGAGTCTGGCGCGAAACCTCGACCATGTCGGCCTCGCCGATCGCGACATCCTCCGCGGTTGCATAGCGGCCGTTCAGCGAATCGACCGCCTTGCCGAAGGCAGCAAGCATCTGCGGGGTCTTGGTCCGCGCGGCATCGGCGAGAATCACCGCCTTGCCGCCGCCCATCGGCAGGCCGGCCATGGCGTTCTTGTAGCTCATCCCGCGCGACAGCCGCAGCGCATCGCGCATCGCCATCGCCGGGTCGCCATAGTGCCAGAACCGCGTACCGCCCGCGCCGGGGCCAAGATGGGTCGAATGCAGCGCGATGATCGCGGTCAGCCCACTGGCGCGATCGCGCACGAAGTGGACCATCTCGTGATCGTCGAAGTCGGGTTCTTCCCAGAAAGCAGGCACGCGCATCTCCCCTGTTGGGGCACGGTGCGCGGGGAAAAGCTGGGGCGATCGATGGGGTTCGAACCCACGACCTCCGGTACCACAAACCGGCGCTCTAACCAACTGAGCTACGATCGCCATAGCCTCGCGCACGTGCCGAGACGCGGCGCATTAGGCAGCACCGAACCGGCCCGCAAGCACTGTCCGACGCAGGCGCGGCCTCTTGCACAGAGGTAGGCAAATGGGAAGCGAAAACTTCGCCGTGGTCACGATCACGTAATTTTCTTTCGCCGCCCCGAAACAACCAGGATTGACGCCGCGAATCCCCACCCGCCTGCGCGAGCATTTGCTTAACCATCTGCGCGTAGAAAATGCGCGAACGTACCTAGTCGGGGGCTGACCGTTGGCCACAAAAGCAAAGTTTCAGGAACGACTGGGCGCCGAGGCGCGGCCGCTGACACGCCGTGCCGAACGTCAGGCCGCGCGGATCGATGTGACGATCCAGTCGAATCATGGCGACAGCTCCGTGGCGCGGCTTAACGACATTTCGGTGTTCGGCTGCAACGTCCTGACCCGGGCCGACTGGATGCGCTGCGGCATTTTCGTGTCGATCGCCCTGTCGGAGACACGGACGGTCCAGGCAATCGTGCGCTGGGTGCGTGGCGGAAGCTGCGGGGTGGAGTTCCTGCGCCCGATCCCCGATGCCGAAGCGGACGAGCTTGCCGCGATGTGGAATCACTGACGAAAAAAGGGCGGCCCACGGGCCGCCCCTTTCGTATCTGCTGGATCGGCGCAAGGCCGACCGGCTCAGTTCTTCTTGAGCGTGAGCCCGCCGAAACGCTTGTTGAACTGCGCGACGCGGCCGCCCGAGTCGATCTGGCGCGTGCCGCCGGTCCAGGCCGGGTGCGAAATCGGATCGATTTCCAGAACCAGCGTGTCGCCTTCCTTGCCCCAGGTCGAGCGGGTTTCGAAGACGGTGCCGTCGGTCATCTGCACCTTGATCATGTGGTAGTCGGGATGGGTATCGGCCTTCATCGAACTGTACCTTCGCTATGGCCGGTTCCGACCGGCCCGGAATGGGAAGCGGCGCGCATAGCCGGGGCGACAAGGTTTGTCCAGCCTTGCGGCGGGCGGCAAATCAGGCGTCGGCGATCATCGCGGTGAACTGCACGTCGCAGGTCACCTTGCCCTCGATCGAAGCCTTGCCCCAGAACTTGCAGACCCGGGCACGCTTCTGGATGAAGCCCACCTCGAGATCGAGCAGTACCCCCGGTTCGACCGGCGAGCGGAACTTCGCCTCGTCGATCGACATGAAATAGACCAGCTTGCCCGACCCGGCGAGCTCGAGCGTCTCGATCGCCAGAATCGCCGCCGTCTGGGCCAGCGCCTCGATCTGCAGGACGCCGGGCATGATCGGACGACCGGGAAAATGGCCCTGGAAGAACTGCTCGTTGAAGGTGACGGCCTTCACCGCGTGAATGCGCTCACCGATCTCCAGCGACTTGACCCGATCGACCAGCAGCAACGGATAGCGATGCGGCAGGGCGTTGAGGATCTTCTGGATATCGTAGAGGGGAGCGGCCGAAGCCGCTCCCGCAGGTGATGTGCCTTCGCTCATCGCTGCCCCCTCCGCGCGGATCAGCGGCTGTCGGGCTGCGGACCGGCCGGGGTCGCCGGGCGCGGCGCCGGAGCGGTTCCACCCTGCTGCTGGGCCTGCTGGGCGCGCGCCTCGCGCACCTGACGCGGCTCCCAACCAGCCGGCGGAACCAGCGTGGCGGTGGGAAGCAGGGTGTTCAGCTCGGCGACGATCGCCGGGTTGAGGTCATAGGCCGAAGCCTGGATCGCCATTACCGCCTGCGGGGCGAGCAGCAGGGTGACGCCGCGCTTGTTCATCGCGTTCTTCACCGCCTGATCGATCTTGTCCTCGATCTGCTCCTGCACATAGGCTTCGGACAGACTGGCGGGCATCAGCAGCCGCTCGATTTCCTGCTTGCCGCCGGCCTGGATCGCCTGGATCGCCTGAGCCTGCTGCTGCAGGGTGGCGGTGGGCACCTTGCCGCCCTGACGGTCGGCGTTGAACTTGTCGATCAACGGCTTGAGCTGAGCTTCAAGCGCCTTGGCCTTGGTCTGGGCGGCGTCGTAGGTCGACTTGTAGGTCACCGCGCGCTGCTGCTGGGCGACGGTGAAGGCATTGCTGCCAGCCATCGCGCCGTTGATGTCGGCAACGCCGATGCCGGGGACGACCGTGCCGGTGGAGGCAGGCGCCGCAACCGGAGCGGGCGTGGCGGCGGGCGCGGGCTTGTCCTTGGCCAGGGCGGGCTGCGCGGCAAGCGCCAGGACGAGGCCGGCGCCAAGGAACGGCTTGAGCATGATGTTCATCAGAATTGGGTTCCTACGTTGAAGGTGAATGTCTTGGTATCGTCGCCTTCGGCCTTGGTCAGGGCCTTGGCGAAGTCGATGCGGAAAGGTCCGAACGGCGAGTTCCAGTTGACCCCGATGCCGATCGAGATACGCGGCTTGATCGTGTTGCCGTAGAAGAAGTCCTTGAACGCCGGATAGGTCGAACCCAGCGCGGTGATGCTGTCGCCAGTCGCGGTACAGGTCGAAGGCAGGGTCGGCACGGATGCGCTCGAAACCACCGTGGTCGTGCCGTTGCATATCTGCGAATATTGCGGCACGCCCGCAGCATCGCGGCTGGCGAAGAACAGGCCCTGAGGCTGCGATTCCAAAATGGGCTTGGTGATTCCCCAGACTGCGCCGGCATCCATGAAGATCGAGGGACGCAGGCCCATTTCCTTCGCGCCCGACCCCAGCGGAATCTCCAGTTCGGCGCGGGTCATGTAGTAGTAACGGCCACCGATTGCGTCGTCCTGCCAGGTGTTGCGATCCTGGTTGACGGTGTCGGGCGAGAGCAGCGTCGCGCCACTGGCGCAACCAACGCTCGGATCGTAAACCGAACTGCTCGCCGCCGTAGTCGAAGTCGCCGCGATGAAGCAGCGCTGGTTGGCGCCATCAACCACGCCATCGGCGTTGGTGTCGGTGTAGAACTTGCGTACCACGCGCGGGCCGACGCCGCGGATGTCGAAACCGCGGATCTGTGGTTCGCCCAGATAGAAGCGATCAGTCAGGAACACCCCGTCGATCCCGGTAACCGTGTTGTTTTTGCGACCCAACGACTTGATCGCCCCCGCCTCGCCCCGCACCGAGAAGATGAAGCCCTTGCCCACCGGCCAGTACTTGGCCGCGTTGAGCGCCAACCGCGCATACTTGACCGAACCGCCCAGCCCTGCAACTTCGCCCGTTACCGAAACCGAATTGCCGCGCGAGGGGCGCGCCCGATTGTCGAGCGTGTCGTAGATCAGCGACAGACCAAGCTTCGATGTGGTCCGCTTGCCGATCGCGTCGCACAGGTAAAGCCCCGCCTTGATCGGATCGCAGCTCAGCGCGGGCGGGTTGAGGCGGTCGGAATAGTACTGCGATTGATCGACCGTAATGTCATCGTAGTTCAGGGTATAGCTGGCCACGGCCGAGACATATTCGGTCAGCGCCAGACCGGTACGCAACTGGAAGCCCGTCGTCGCGTTGCGATAGAGCGTGTTGCGGTTGGTGTTGATGTAGTTGAAATTGTTATAGTCGCGGCGATAGATGCTCGCCCCCAGCGAGATGTTCTTGTCGAACAGGTAGGGCTCGGTGAAGCTGACCTCGGCGCTCTTCGAATACTGCGAATAGCTCAGGCTGAGGCCGACCGTCTGGCCACGGCCACGGAAGTTGCGTTGCTGGATCGAGCCCTGGAAGATCAGCTTCTCAAGGCTGGAATAGCCCGCCGAAAGCTGCAGTTCGCCGGTCGGCTTTTCCTCGACATTGGCCTCGAGTGCGATCCGGTCGGGGCTGCTGCCGGGCTTCTGCTCGACCTCGAACTTCTCCTGGAAGTAGCCGAGCGATTTGATGCGCGCGGTGGTGCGCTTGACCTGGAGCGAGTTGAAGGCGTCGCCTTCCGCCAGACGGAACTCGCGGCGGACGACCTTGTCCTGGGTCAGGGTATTGCCGTTGACGTCGACCTTCTCGACATAGACGCGCGGTGCTTCGGCAATGTTGAAGGTCAACCCCATGGTGAGGTCGTCCTTGTTGCGGTTGTAGTCAGGCCGCACGTCGGCGAAGGCATAGCCGAAAGCGCCGAGTGTGGTGTTGAGCTGATCGATCGTGTCTTCGACCTGCTTGGCGTTGTACCAGTCGCCCTTGTGCATCGGCAGGGTCTTGGCGAGGCGTTCCTCGTCAAAGTCGCGCAACTGGCTCGACACCTTGACGTCGCCGAACTTGTAGCGGGGCCCTTCCTCGACCACGTAGGTCAGGATGAAGTCCTTCTTGTCGGGGGTCAGCTCCGCGGTGGCCGAAA
>JAFEEP010000325.1 GCA_018241045.1 Pseudomonadota bacterium
CCTTGAGCACCTTTTCGGCATTGGCGGGCAGGCAGAACCCGGCCAGCTTGGCCTTGGCTTCATCACTGGTGCACCACATCAGCCGCGCGGGCAGCATATTGGCGCTGGTCGGCCCCATCTTCATCAGGTCCCAGATCGCGTGAAGCTGTTCGGTCGATACCGGCTTGTCGAGATAGCCGTTGTAGGTGCGGGCGGTGCGGAAAAGCTGATCAAGCGCGGCGTCGTCAAGCGGCAGGGACATGGAAATCCTTCTGGTTCTGAATGCAGGGGAGGTGCGCCTCAGGCGGCGCGAACTTCGGTGACTTCGGGAACGTAGTGCTTGAGCAGGCTCTCGATCCCGTTCTTGAGCGTCGCGGTCGACGAGGGGCAGCCCGAGCAGGCGCCTTGCATGACCAGATAGACCACCCCGTCGCGGAAGCCGCGATAGATTATGTCGCCGCCGTCGTTGGCCACTGCCGGGCGCACCCGGGTCTCGATCAGTTCGCGGATCTGCGCGACGATGTCGGCGTCGGCGGGATCGTCGTCGAAGCCCTCGTCCTCGCCGGGAACGACAATCCCGGCGGCGCTGCCGGGATGGAACAGCGGCGTGGCGGTGACGAAATGGTCGAGCAGCAGCGCCACCACTTGCGGTTTCAGCGCCGACCAGTCGGCTCCCGGTGCAGCGGTGACCGAGATGAAATCGCGGCCGAAGAATACGCCGGTTACGTCGCCAAGATCGAACAGCGCAGCGGCCAGCGGCGATGCCGCAGCCTCGTCGTCATTGCGGAATTCGCGGGTGCCGATATCCATCACCTGCTCGCCGGGGAGGAACTTGAGCGTTGCCGGGTTGGGCGTGGTTTCGGTCTCGATGAACATGGTGAGTGGCATTTAGGAGGCGAATGGAACTGGTCAAGGGCAAAGGCGGCGCTGGCCACGCGGTGTCGCGCCGCATATAGGGGCGGCATGACCTACCGCACCGCGCCATTTGCCCGCCTCGCCCTTGCCACTGTGCTGCTTGGCGGCTGCGCCGTTGCGGCACCGCTCCTCGCCAAGCCCGTGAAAGCGGTGCGAACGGTGCCGCCGCAAGTCATCGCGCTGCCGCTCAAGCAGTTCATCCCTGCAGCGCAACGCCAATGCAGCGCCAAGACCGCATCGGGGCTGGGTTATCGCGCGTTGCGCCCGGTGGGTGGCCCACGGCCGGTCGGCGATGCCACCGTCACCGTGAACTACATCGGCTATCTCGCCGCGACAGGCGAGGTGTTCGATCAGGGCATGGCCACGTCGTTTCCGATGCAGCAGGTCATTCCCGGTTTTTCGGAAGGGTTGGCGCTGATGCCGGCGGGCTCGATCTACCGTTTCTGCATTCCTGCCCGCCTGGGTTATGGCGAGAGAACCGCGGGGCCGATCCCGGCCAATTCGGATCTCGTATTCCAGGTTGAATTGCTCCCGAACCCGGCCGTGACCACGCCGGTCAAGTAACCAGTGCTATTCACTGGCCCTTCAGCAAAGCTCTTCCTATAGCTTGGCCATGCGCCTGACGTTCCGCACTGCGTGCTCCATCGCCTCGATCGTTTCCGCCGCAGCGCTGGTCGTCCAGCCGGTCTGGGCGAAGCAGGCGGCTGCCCCTGCCGCCGCACCCATTCCTGCCGCCGATCCGTGGCTCTATCGCGGCAGTGATGTGCCCCGCGACAAGGAATGGAGCTTTGGCGAACTACCCAACGGGCTGCGTTACGCGGTACGCCGAAACGGGGTTCCGCCGGGCCAGGTTTCGATCCGCATCCGCATCGATGCCGGTTCGCTCTATGAAAGCGAGAGCGAGCGTGGCTTTGCCCACCTGCTTGAACACATGGTGTTTCGCCAGTCGCGCTACCTTGCCGACGGGGCGGCTATCCCGGCGTTCCAACGCCTTGGCGCAACCTTTGGCAGCGATACCAATGCCGAGACCAGCCCGGTTAGCACCACTTTCAAACTCGACCTGCCCAACGCCACTCCGGCTTCGCTGGACGAAACCTTCAAGCTGCTGTCGGGGATGATGATCGCCCCGACGCTGAGCGAGGCCAACGTGCGCACCGACGTGCCGATTGTCCTTGCCGAAAAGCGCGAGCGCGGCGGTACGGCAGAGCGGCTGGCCGATGCTACCCAGCAGACCCTGTTCGCCGGACAACGGCTGGCCGAGCGTCCGGTGATCGGCACGACTGAAACGCTCGAAGCGGCGAACCAGACGTCGGTCCGCGCCTTTCATGCGCGCTGGTATCGTCCCGACAACGCGGTGATCATCGCGGTCGGTGATGCCGATCCGGCGCAACTCGCCGCGCTGGTGCGCAAGTATTTCGGTGACTGGAAGGCCGTGGGCAAGCTGACCCCGGCGCCCGCGTTTGGCGATCCCGTCGCTCCGAACGGGAGCGGTGCCGATGCGATCGGCGAGACCCGCGTGGTGGTCGAACCCGATGTGCCGCGCGGGCTGACCTATGCGGTCATGCGACCGTGGCACAAGGTCAACGACACCATCGCCTACAACCAGGGGATCATGGTCGATTCCCTGGCTCAGGCGATCATCAATCGTCGGCTTGAGGCGCGGGCGCGCGGCGGCGGCAGCTTTCTTGCCGCACAGGTCAATCAGGAAAAGGTCAGCCGCAGCGCGGACGCGACCTTCGTGTCCGTTACCCCGCTGTCCGATGACTGGAAGACCGCACTGTCCGATGTTCGCGCGGTGATTGCCGACGCCATGGCCGCCGCCCCGACCAAGGAGGAGATCGCCCGCGAGGTCGCGGAGATGAATGTCGCCTTCGAAAGCTCGGTCGAACAGCGCCGCCTGCAGCCCGGCGCGCGGTTGGCTGACGACATCGTCACCGCGCTCGACATTCGCGAGACGGTGGCCTCGCCTGAAACCGTTCTCGACATCTTCAACCGCTCGCGCCCGCTGTTCACCCCGCAGGCAGTGCTTGATCACACCCGCTCGCTGTTCAAGGGCACGGTGACCCGCGCGGTCTATGTCACGCCCAAGGCGGGTGAGGGCGATGCAGCCGCGCTCAAGGTGGCGCTCGCCGCACCGGTAAAGGCCGATGGCAATTCGCGGCTCAACACCAAGCCGATTTCCTTTGCCGACCTGCCGCCGATCGGTACTCCGGGTACGGTCATCTCGGCCGTGCCGACCTCTGTGCTGGAGATCGAGCAGGTCGAACTGTCGAATGGCACCAAGGTGCTGCTCTGGCCGACCACCGATGAACCCGGCCGGGTCACGGTCAAGGTGCGCTGGGGGGCGGGCTATCGCGCGTTCCAGCCGGGTGATGCCGCCTATATCTCGCTGGGCGATCTGGCTCTGGTCGGATCGGGGGTCGGTTCGCTTGGTCAGGAGGAGCTCGACCGAATCTCGACCGGGCGCAAGATGGGCTTCAACTTCGCGGTAGAGGACGCTGCGTTCCAGCTTTCGGCCGATACCCGTGCCGCCGATCTCGCCGACCAGCTTTATCTGTTTGCGGCCAAGTTCGCCATGCCGCGCTGGGATGCCAATCCGGTGCTGCGCGCCAAGGCTGCGGCAAAGCTGCAGTACGAAAGCTTCGCCACATCACCCCAGGGGGTGATTCAGCGCGATCTGACGTTCCTCCAGCACGGCCGCGACCCGCGCTTTCGTACCGCGACCCCGCAGGAACTGGACGCCGCGACGCCGCAGGGCTTCCGTCAGGTGTGGGAGCCGTTGTTGCGTGAAGGTCCGATCGAGGTGCAGGTGTTCGGGGATTTCAAGCGTGCCGATGCCATTGCCGCGCTTGAAAAGACCTTCGGCGCCCTGCCGCGCCGCGCTGCGCTGCCGCAGGAACTGACTCACGCCAGCTTCCCCGATCTGCCCTCGGCGACCCAGCCCATCGTGCTTGAGCATCGTGGCGATCCGGGGCAGGCCGCGGCGGTGATCAACTGGCCGACCGCCGGGGGAATGACCAACGTCACCGAAGGTCGTCAACTCGAAATCCTGTCGCAATTGTTCTCGAACCGCCTGCTCGACGCGATGCGCGAAAAGCTGGGGGCGAGCTATTCGCCGCAGGTCTACAATTCGTGGCCGACCGACCTCGACAACGGCGGGGCGATCATCGCGCTCGCCCAGTTGCAGCCCAAGGCGGTGCCGGTGTTCTTCGCCACGGCGGACGAGATCGCGGCCGAGTTGGTCGCTGCCCCGCCCAGTGCGGACGAACTGGCGCGGGTGACCGAACCGCTCAAGCAGCAACTGACCCGCGCCTATACCTCGAGCGCGTTCTTCATGAACCAGCTTGAAGGGGCGAGCGACGATCCGCGCAAGTTCGCGGCGCTGCGCACCCTGTTGCCCGACATGACCCGAACCACTCCGGCGGCGATGCAGGCCCTGGCGATCAAGTACCTCAAGCCGGGCAGCAGCTGGCGCGTCGCGGTGATCCCGGCAGGGCAGAAGCTGGCGACCGAACTGCCCATGGGGACGACCATCCCGGGTGCGCGCCGCTGAATCCAGCGATCGTTGCAACGGTAACAAAGTTACGCCTGCCCGGCCGTTACCTTTTCTAACTTTGCAATCGCCGGGCCGGCGGGCTATGGCGCGCCCCTTGATTTCAAGGAGCGTGTGACGTGACCGGTACCTGGACCCCCGAAAGCTGGACGGCGCAAGAGGCACGGCATCTGCCGTCCTACCCCGACGCCGCGGCGCTGGCCAAGGTGACGGATACCCTGACCTCGTTTCCTCCGCTGGTTTTTGCGGGCGAGGCGCGCGCCCTCAAGGCGGACCTGGCCGACGTGGCGGCCGGCAAGGGTTTCCTGCTCCAGGGCGGGGACTGTGCGGAAAGCTTCGCTGAGTTCCACCCCAACAACATTCGCGACACATTCCGCGTGATCCTGCAGATGGCGGTGGTGCTGACCTTCGCCAGCAAGCAGCCGGTGGTCAAGGTCGGGCGCATGGCCGGACAATTCGCCAAGCCGCGATCTTCCCCGGTCGAGGTGCAGGGCGGGGTCGAACTGCCGAGCTACCTGGGTGACAACATCAACGGAATCGAGTTCACGCCCGAGGCGCGGATTCCCGATCCGCAGCGGCTGTTGCAGGGTTATTCGCAGTCAGCGGCGACGCTCAACCTGGTGCGCGCCTTCTCGACCGGGGGTTACGCCAACCTGCGCCAGGTCCACCAGTGGACGCTCGATTTCATGAGCCGCAGCCCCTGGGCCACGCGGTTCGAGGAAGTGTCGACCCGGATCGGCGAGGCGTTGGACTTCATGCAGGCCTGCGGGATCGATCCGCAGACCGTGCCGCAGTTGCAGGGCACCAGCTTCTACACCAGCCACGAGGCGCTGCACCTGCCCTATGAGCAGGCCATGACCCGGCAGGATTCGCTGACCGGCGACTGGTACGATACCTCGGCGCATATGCTGTGGATCGGCGACCGCACCCGGTTCGAGGGGTCGGCCCACGTCGAATACCTGCGCGGGGTCGGCAATCCGATCGGTTTCAAGTGCGGGCCATCGCTGGCGCCTGACGAACTGCTGCGTCAGCTTGATCTGCTCAATCCGGGCCGCGAGGCCGGGCGCATCACCCTGATCAGCCGCTTCGGCGACGACAAGGTCGAGGCGGGGCTCGCCCCGCTGGTCCGCGCGGTGAAGCGCGAGGGGCATCCGGTGGTGTGGTCCTGCGATCCGATGCACGGCAACGTGATCAAGGCGGAAAGCGGCTACAAGACGCGGCCGTTCGACCGCATCCTGCGCGAAGTCAGCGGCTTCTTCGCGGTCCACCGCGCGGAGGGCACCCACGCCGGTGGCATCCACATCGAGATGACCGGGCAGGACGTGACCGAATGTGTCGGTGGCGCGGTGGCGATCTCGGACGCGGCCCTGGCCGACCGCTATCACACCCATTGCGACCCGCGGCTCAATGCCGCGCAGTCGATCGAACTCGCCTTCCTGCTGGCCGATATGCTCAACGCCGAAGCGGTCGATCGCGCCCAGCGCGCGGCGTGATCACCCGCCAACTGCTCGGCACCGCGCAGGTTCCCGGGGGGGAGGAGCTACGGCTCTTCGCTCACGATCGCGATTTCATGATCGTGCTGGGCCACAATGAACTGATGTCCACGCGGATGCGCGGCTCGGAAGAGGCGCTGGCCAACCTGACGCTTGACCGGCTGAAGGGCAGACCCGCACCGCACCTGCTGATCGGCGGCTACGGCATGGGCTTCACCCTGCGCGCCGCACTGGCGCGACTGGGCAAGGACGGTCGCGCCACGGTGGCCGAACTGGTTCCCGAAATCATCGCATGGGCGAAGGGGCCGATGGCCGGGGTGGCGCAAGGTTGCCTGGACGATCCGCGCGTGCGGCTGGTGATGGACGACGTCGCCGATGTCATGCTTCTCGCGCCTGAGCCGTTCGATGCGATCCTGCTCGACGTTGACAACGGTCCCGACGGGCTGGTCCGTGCCGACAACAACCGCATCTATTCCAAGAGCGGGCTCCACAACGCTCGCCGCGCGCTGGCGCCGGGCGGGGTGCTGGCGATCTGGTCCGCCTTTCCCGACAAGGCCTTTACCCGCCGCCTCGAAAGCGTCGGCTTCGCGGTGGAGGAGGTCGAGGTCCGCGCCCGCGTTGACGCGAACGGCAAGGGCAAGGGCCCGCGCCACGTGATCTGGTTCGCACGGGCGGGTTAGGGCAGCAACAGCGTCGACCCTGTGGTCTTCCGGGCCTCCAGATCGCGGTGCGCCTGGGCAGCTTCCGTCAACGGATAGGTCTGGCCCACGCTCACCTTCAGCTTGCCGCTGGCCACCATGTCCCACAGCTTGGCCGCGCCGGCGGCAGCCTCGGCAGGGTCGCGGTAGTAGTCGAACATGGTCATGCGGGTGACGTAGAGCGAACCGTGGCTGGCCAACACGCCCAGGTTCACGCCCGTAACCGGGCCGCTGGCGTTGCCGAAGCTGACGATCATGCCGCGCCGTCGCATCGACTTGAGCGTGGTTTCCCACATCGCAGCGCCGACCCCATCGTAGGACACGGCAACGCCGGTGCCGCTGGTGGTTTCGCGGACCTTGGCGGCAAGATCGGGATCGCCGGACAGGAACACCACTTCCGCCCCGGCCTCGCTGGCTAGTGCCTGCTTCGCCTCGCTGCCGACCGTACCGATCACCCGCACCCCGCGCGCCTTGAGCCATTGCACCAGCAGCAGGCCTACGCCGCCTGCCGCCGCCGGAACCAGTGCCCATTCGCCAGGTCCAAGCGGCGCGCAGCGTTCGGCCAGGGCCTCGACCGTCGCGCCCTTGAGGAACACAGCAGCTGCGGTGCGGCTGTCGACCGCTTCGGGCACCGCGAAATAGTCGCTCGCCCTGGCGATCCGCGCGCTGGAATAGGCGCCGAGCGCACCGAAGGTCGCGACGCGCTGACCCGGTTTGAGGTTGGTGACGCCTTCGCCCACCGCCTCGACCACGCCGGCCGCTTCAACGCCAAGCCCGCTTGGCAAGGGCGCGGGATAGAGCCCGGTGCGGAAATAGGTGTCGATGTAGTTCAGCCCGACCGCTTCGTGCCGCACCAGGATTTCGTCCGGGCCGGGGGCGGACAGGTCGATCTCGCGCCACTGGATTACCTCGGGTCCGCCGGTCTGGTCGAAATAGGCCTGGGTCGCGTGCATCGTCCTCTCCTGTCGTTCGCAGAATAGCCGCGCCGCTGCCCTTAACAAGTGTAACAAAGCTGCTAGCCTTGGCAGCAATCATTTAGTGGAGAAACCGATGCGCCCGTTCCTTTTCACCGGCCTTGTCCTGTCCGTGCTGGCCGCGCCGATTGCCGCCCAGACCGCCACCCCGCTCGATCCGATGACCAACGACAAGGTCAAAAGTTACGATTGGGTCCGGCCCGAGGCGGACTATGTGCGCAAGGAAGTGATGATCCCGATGCGCGACGGCGTGAAGCTGTTCACCGTGATCGTCTATCGCAAGGGCACGCGCGACGCGCCGATGCTGCTGTCGCGCAGCCCCTATGACGCCACCGGCCA
>JAFEEP010000326.1 GCA_018241045.1 Pseudomonadota bacterium
CGACCCCGCGCTCGTCCCAATCGCGCCTGGATCGCCTCCATCCGGTTTGCGGCCGGACGACAGACGAGGATCCACCGAGTGTGCATCGAGGTGCTCAACGCTGAGCGATGGCAGTAATCTCGACCACGAGCCCCGGAAGCGCCAGTCCAGTGACCCCGATTGCCGTCCACGCCGGAAATGGCTCGACGATGAACTCGTCCTTCACCGTCGGAAACCACTCGAGGATGCGGTCGATCTCGCCCACGTGGTGACTTGTGAGGCTGACAATGTCGGTGAAGTCGAGGCCGGCCTTCGCCAGGACCTCGCCGATTGCCGTGAACGCGATCCTTGCCTGCTCCGCGGGATCCTCCGGGGCAGCTCCGTTCTCATCGAGGCCGATCTGGCCGGCGATGAAGAGGAAACCACCAGCCTCGACTCCCGGCGAGAAGTGGTAGTCTGTGTAGTCCGCCTGCATGGATTCGGGAACGATGGAACGCCGGCGGCGACGTGATTCGGACATGACTTCTTCTCCCTTTGTCGGTCGTCGCATCAGGCCAGGCGGGCGAGGACGTCGCCCGCCGCGATCTTCCCTGCTCGTAGCGCCCCCTCGATGTAGCCCGACCACATGGGCGCAGCCTCGGTGCCGGCGAAGTGCAGGCGGTCGACGGGCTCACGCAGCGCCGAACCGGCGCTGCTTAGGAGCCCGGTGGGCATGAAGGTGACCGGCGCGCCGCCGGTCCACGGCTGAACGGTCCAGTCGGTCTCGTGCACGTAGCGGACGTCTCGCGCCTTGTCTCCGAAGTTGTTCACGAGAATCTCGATGAACCGCTTCTCGCGCTCGTTCGGTGACAGGGCATGCCAGGCATCGAGGTGTTTGCCGCCGATGAACCCCACGATCGTCGCTAGGGAGTCGGTGGGCTTGCTCCCATCGAAGAGCCAGAAGGCGAGATCTCCACACTCGAAGGCGGCCCCGGACAGGCCTCGCTCCTGCCAGAACGGCTCGTCGTACCGCACCTGGATCTTCGCGAGTCGGCCCATCGGGGCCCTCGCCTGCAGCTGGGCGCGCTTGGGCGGCAGAGGCGGATCGAAGATCATCCGGGAACCCGCGCTGGGCGGAGCCGCCAGGATCGCGAAGCTCGCCCTGAGCCTGCGCTCGCCCGAGAAGACCGTGACACCGGTCGGGTCCTGTTCGATCCTCGTCACCGGCCAGTTGAGGTGGACGTCGTCACCCAGCTTGTCCGCAATCAGCTCGGTTACCTGTCCCATGCCACCGATGAACCAGGCGACCTGCGCGCCACTGCGGGTCCCGATGAGCGACTCGATCCCTTCGCCCTGGTGGACGAAGTACGCCCAGTAGGCCATCGAGACCTCGGTCGTGCTGGCGCCATTGAGGATGTTGACCATGACCTCGTGGATCAGGCGCACCTCGGAGCTCTGGACGTTCTGCTCCAGCCACTGCGCCACCGTCATGGAGTCGAGCTCGCCCACATGTTCCGAAGCCCAGGGCGCCGCCCAGCCCAGGCGAGTGCCCACCTCGTCGAGCAGCTCGAAGGACCTCGACAGCTCGCCTGCCCAGCTCGCGCCGGACGGGACCTGGTCCTCCTCACCTACTTCCACATCTCCGTTGAAGACGAACAGGTCGTTGCCGGGCTTCACGGATGAGACCGTCTCTAGGCCGAGCTCGGCGCCCAGCTCGGGCAGCAGGACGTGTGTCTCGCCGATCCATTGGCCTCCGAAGTCGATCGGTCCGCCGGGCGCGTCCGACTTGGTCGACCAGGTGCGGCCGCCGACTCGATCCTTCGCCTCCACGAGTTTGACCCTCACACCCTGGTCGTGCAGCAGCTTCGCCGCATACGAGCCAGAAGGGCCGGCCCCGATCACGATGACATCTGCATCTGTTTGGTTGCTCATTGTCTACTCCTTGATGATCACACCGCCGTCTTCGTCGATGATGCGCTTGACGATCTCAGGTGCTGTGCCAGCGGGTACTTCTCTGATTTTTGCAGGGGCTTGGATTTCAGTCGCGAGCATGATGTTCTCCGGTCGGTAGAAACTGTATGTGCTCCTGGTGTCCCGCGGAGCATGACCAGATCATACCTGAATTCAACACATAAGTGCAACGCTCACCCCTGTATGCACTTCGTACGGCGTCTTCCAGCCCAAGCGCTTGCGCGGGCGTAGATTGATCCTCGCTACTGTCCGATTGACGGCTTCGACGGTCAGCTTGCTGAAGTCGCTGCCCTTGGGGAAATACTGGCGGAGCAGACCGTTGGTGTTTTCATTGGTGCCACGTTGCCAGGATGAATAGGGGTCTGCGGTTACGCCGCATTGACCGAGACGCCGCCACCCACGTAATCCCCTTTGTGCAGGAGGTGGTCGAGCCTGGAGCCCAGGTACGCACGGATGGTTCGGCGGCATACCGCGCTCTGGGAGAACTGGGTTACACCCACCAGCGCACCGTCATGCTCGGCTCAGGCGTACCTGCCCATGTCTCCATGGCGGGAGTGCACCGGGTCGCCTCACTGGTACAGCGCTGGGTGCTGGGAAC
>JAFEEP010000327.1 GCA_018241045.1 Pseudomonadota bacterium
ATCTGGTCGACTGGCTGCACGAGGCCCATTTCGCGGGCGCCCATGCGGTGCTGCTCAACGCCGGGGCCTATACCCACACCTCGATCGCGCTGCTCGATGCAATCAAGTCGATCACGGTTCCGGTGATCGAGGTTCACCTGTCCGATCCCGAAACCCGCGAACCGTTCCGCCATCTGTCCTATGTCGGCATGGCGGCAGCCGATTGCGTCAAGGGGCTGGGCGCCGACAGCTATATGGTCGCGCTGGAAAAGGCCGCCGCGCTGTAGTGGACAGGCCAGCGATAGGGCCTTGTCAGCGCCTTTCGCCCCGCGCATAGGCGGGTGACCTTAGCTATCACGAGGATCGCATGAGCGACGCAAAGAGCGCGGGCCGCACCACCAGCGGCATGAATATCGACAGCGGGCTGGTTCGCGAACTGGCCGAATTGCTCGCCGAAACCGGGCTCACCGAAATCGAGGTCGAGGACGGCGATCGCAAGATCAAGGTCGCGCGTCAGGCGATCCCGGTGGCTGCGATGCACCACGCCGCGCCCGTCGCCGCCCCGCTGATCGCCGCGCCCGCCGCTGCGGCGGCTCCGGCTGCGGCAACTCCGGTCCCGGCAGAAGACCCCAATGCGGTCAAGTCGCCGATGGTCGGCACCTGCTATCTCTCGGCCGAGCCGGGCGCCGCGCCGTTTGTCGCGGTCGGCCAGTCGGTCAAGGAAGGCGAAACCCTGTTGATCATCGAGGCGATGAAGGTGATGAACCCGATCGCCGCGCCGCGTGGCGGCACGGTCAAGGCGATCCTGGTCGATAACGCGCAGCCGGTCGAATACGACCAGCCGCTGGTCGTGATCGGCTAAGGCCTTACCCATGGGCATTTCCCGGATCCTGATCGCCAACCGCGGCGAAATCGCGCTGCGCATCCACCGCGCGGCGCACGAAATGGGCATCGAGACGATCGCGGTGCATTCCACCGCCGACGCTGACGCCATGCACGTGCGGCTGGCCGATCACGCCGTCTGCATCGGCCCGCCCGCGGCCAAGGACTCCTATCTCAACGTCGCGGCGATCATTTCCGCGGCGGAGATCGCCCACGCCGACGCGATCCACCCCGGCTATGGCTTCCTCTCCGAAAACGCCCAGTTCGCGGAGATCGTCGAAAGCCACAACATCACATGGATCGGGCCCAAGCCCGAGCATATCCGCACCATGGGCGACAAGGTCGAGGCCAAGCGCACCGCGGGCGCACTGGGGCTGCCGCTGGTCCCGGGGTCGGACGGGGCGATCAGCGACCCGGCCGAGGCAGCCAAGGTCGCCGATAAAATCGGCTATCCGGTGATCATCAAGGCCGCCAGCGGCGGCGGCGGGCGCGGCATGAAGGTATGCAATACGCCCGAGGAACTGCCCAGCCTGATGGCCCAGGCCGGGAGCGAGGCCAAGGCCGCTTTCGGCGACGCCACCGTCTATATCGAGAAATACCTCGGCAACCCGCGCCACATCGAGTTCCAGGTGTTCGGCGACGGCAACGGCAATGCCATTCACCTCGGCGAACGCGACTGCTCGCTGCAGCGCCGCCACCAGAAGGTGCTGGAGGAGGCTCCCTCGCCGGTGATTTCGCCAGAGGAGCGCGACCGCATGGGCGGGATCGTCGCCAAGGCGATGGCCGACATGGGTTATCGCGGTGCGGGAACGATCGAGTTCCTCTGGGAAAACGGCGAGTTCTACTTCATCGAGATGAACACCCGCCTGCAGGTGGAGCATCCGGTGACCGAGGCGATCACCGGCATGGACCTGGTCCGCGAACAGATCCGCGTGGCCGATGGCAAGCCGCTGTCGGTCAAGCAGGAAGACATCGAGTTCAACGGCCACGCGATCGAATGCCGGATCAACGCCGAAGACCCGTGGACCTTCGCCCCCTCACCCGGCCTCGTCACCAGCTATCACGCCGCGGGCGGCATGAACGTGCGGGTCGATTCAGGGCTTTATGCCGGATACAAGATCCCGCCCTACTATGATTCGATGATCGCCAAGCTGATCGTCAAGGGCCGCACCCGCGAAGGCTGCATCATGCGCCTCAAGCGCGCGCTGGAGGAAATGGTGATCGGCGGGGTCAAGACCTCGATCCCGCTCCACCAGGCGCTGATGAACGAACCGGGTTTCATCCACGGCGACTATACGATCAAGTGGCTGGAGGAATGGCTGGCGGGGCGGTCTGGGTGACCGCCGAATGCCCATCTTTTTATAGCAAGCTTCGGTAGATCAAGAAGGCACCGATCACGAGATAAAAAGTGCCAAGGAACCGTGCAGACCTTGGAGACTTTGGGCTCCATTTTGAGGTCGGATAGGCTTCGAGACTGCGTCCTTCTTCGAAAAACCGTTCGGGTGAACCCGCAGCGATCTCAGCAACTCGTGCCTCACGCTCTCGTTCAAGCTGTTCCCCGCTTCGAGGGCGTAAGACTAGACGCAATCCGTTCGCGCCGACGATTACCCCGACAAGCAGCCCGAGGCTATCCATAGACCCTACTCCAACGGCACCCCTGGCATCTGCTTCGCCGTCCTGATCGTCAAACTCGTCTTGACGCTCGCGACATTCGGCGCAGGCGTCAGCTTGCTGGTCAGGAATTCCTGAAAGCTCTGCAGGTCCTTGCTGACGATCTTTAGGATGAAGTCGATCTCCCCATTGAGCATATGACATTCGCGCACTTCGGGCAGGTCGCGCATTGCTTCCTCGAACTGGCGCAGCGAATCCTCGGCCTGGCTCTTGAGGCTGACCATCGCAAAGACGGTGATCGCGAAGCCCAGCTTCGAGGCATCAAGATCGGCGTGATAGCCGCGGATTACGCCCGATTCCTCGAGCGCGCGGACCCGGCGCAGGCACGGCGGCGCAGTCAGGCCGAC
Source organism: Pseudomonadota bacterium (assembly GCA_018241045.1). Classification (GTDB taxonomy): domain Bacteria; phylum Pseudomonadota; class Alphaproteobacteria; order Sphingomonadales; family Sphingomonadaceae; genus Novosphingobium. The sequence goes on from JAFEEP010000327.1 coordinate 2,880, forward strand.
GCGGTTGGCCAGTTCAACGTTGGTTACCCGCCCTTCGTCCTGCAATTCGGCGAGCAAGCGCCGATCGATCGTATCCAGATTTGCCATGCAACCCACCCCTTGGCGCGCGCCGCCGACCCATCGTGAAAGTGCCGGCGATCGTGATCGTCAATCAGCAACAATCACAGGCGAACCCCTGCCACGCGCTAATATTATTATTTCATATCGCAATTGTCCCGCTTTGCAACGCGGCAATTGCTGCCGGTTCCTGTTGGGGACAAGTTTGCTATGCCTCCCCTGCGAGCCCGGTTTTGCTGTATGGGAGCGGGTTCTTCGAACTGGAGCGTGAATGCATTTCGACGATCGCCTTGGAACCGTGTTGCGCCTGCGGGCGGACGGTCCGGCGGTGCGCCGGATCCAGTACCGCCAGTTGCTTGACCTCCTCGGCACCCTGCCCAGCGAGGCACGGGGCGAACAGGTCGACTGCGCCTTTTCGCGGCTGGCTGATCTGGCGACGACCATTCCCGCCCCCGATCGCGCCGCGATGATCCGCGACCAGGGTCTGCGGCTGCGCTCGACCCGGCTGGTCGCCAGCCTTGCCGCCGACGATTCGCAAGTTGCCGAAGCCGCGCTCGACCGCGCAGATCTGGGCGAGGAGGAATGGCTCGACCTGGTTCCCGCCCTGCCGATCGGCGCACGCGGCCACGTGCGGCGGCGGCGCGACCTCGGCCTGGCGGTCGAAGCGCAACTTGCCCGCCTCGGCATCCTTGAGCGCGGCCTGCCGCCGGCCCAGCGCGTCGTCACCGCGGAGTTCACCCCGGTCGCCGCCAATGACACCCAGCGCCTGCACGAAGAGCTTTCAGCGGTCCTCATTCCGCATCCGGCAACCCAGCCCGCCCCTCCGACCGAGTCGGACGATGCGGGGATCGGCGCGATCGTCCGCAAGATCGAGGCCTATCGCAAGGCCCGCCAGGTGGTCGATCACGCCCCGCTGAGCGATGCCCCGCGCTTGCCGCTCGACGAGGACCACGTACTCCACGCGCCTGCCCAGGTGCGCGCCTTCGACTTCGCCACCGACGCTGCGGGGCGGGTAATCTGGGCCGATCCCGGCACCGCACCGATGATGGTCGGGCGATCGCTGAACGCGCTCGAGGACCAGCCGCGCGGCGCGCTGCGCGAGGCGCTGCGCGGGCGCCAACCGCTACGCGCGCTGCATCTGGCGCTCGATGGCGCAGCGGCCATTGCCGGGCAATGGCAGGTCGATGCCGCACCGTGGTTCGATCCGCTGACCGGCCGTCATCTCGGCTGGCGCGGACGGATGCGCCGCGCGGCCGAAAGCGACATGGCCGCACCCGCGCCCATCGCTCCGCGGCCTGACAGCCAGTCCGACCGCATCCGCCAGATGCTGCACGAGCTGCGCACCCCGGTGAACGCGATCCAGGGCTTTGCCGAGGTCATCCAGCAGCAATTGTTCGGCCCGACCCCGCACGAATACCGCGCGCTGGCGGCGGGGATCGTCGGCGATGCGGCGCGGATGCTCGCCGCTTTCGAAGAGCTGGAACGCCTCGCCAAGCTCGACAGCGGCGCGCTCGAGCTTGAGGCGGGCGCGACCGATCTCGCCGAAGTGATTGAGGCGACCGTCGGCCAGCTTGCCGCGCACACCCGCCAGCGCGGCAGCGGTTTCGCACTCAAGATCGCCGAGCCACCGCTGCCCGTCCCCCTCGCCCGGATCGAGGTCGAGCGGATCGCCTGGCGGCTGCTCGCCACGCTGGCCGGGGTTTCCGGCCCGGGGGAAGTGCTCAAGCTCAAGCTGCGGCGCAAGGACGATACGGTGCGGCTTGACGTGGCGCTTCCAGCCGTACTCGCCGCGCGCAGCGAGAAGGAGCTGTTCGAAGCCTCGTCGGGGGCACTGCCCCAGGTTATCGCCGCGGGCGTGTTCGGGGTTGGCTTCGCGATGCGGCTGGTCGCGGCCGAGGCCCGCGCCGCCGGAGGGCGACTTGTCCACAAGGGCGATCGATTGCGGCTGGTCTTGCCGGGGTTGACCGGCGCAGCCCAGCCCCATAGCCATGATGGCGCTGCCGCGCCGGATACGCAGATCCCGCCGGCAGCGCGACAGGGGCCAAACGAAGGACGTTGAAATCGTGGCGGGAATCCGCATCACCGATCCGCCAGCGCCGGGCAGCGCCGTCCGCCTTGCGCCCGATTTTGGCCAGCGCTTCATCCTGACCGTCGATACCGAGGAAGAGTTCGACTGGTCGAGGCCCATCGAACGATCGGGCCACACCGTTCGCACCGTGGCGCGCCTCGCCCGGTTTCAGGAGTTCTGCGAGGGTGCGGGGATCTGCCCGATCTACCTCGTCGACTATCCGATCGCCACCTCGCCCGCCGCGGCGGAGATCCTGCGCGAACCGCTCGCCCGTGGTCAGGCCGAGATCGGGGTTCAGTTGCACCCTTGGGTCAGCCCCCCGCACGACGAAGACGTCAACGAGTTCAACAGCTTTGCCGGAAACCTTCCGCCTGAGCTTGAGCGGGAAAAGTTCGACCGGCTGCGCCAGGCGATCCAGTCCAATTTCGGCAAGGCCCCGCTGATCTACCGCGCGGGTCGCTATGGCGTCGGCCCCAACACCGCGCAGATCCTGGCCGATGGGGGCATCTCGATCGACAGCTCGGTGCGCTCCAACTTCGACTACAGCTTTGCCGGGGGGCCGAACTTCCGGCACCTGCCGCTCACCCCGTGGTGGATCGATTCCGACCGGCGATTGATGGAGCTGCCGCTGACCACCGTCTATTCCGGGCTGCTGCGCCAGTTGGGGCCGTGGCTCTATCCGCGCCTGTGGCGGGTGCCGCAACTGCGCGGCGTGCTCTCGCGGTTGCGGCTGGTGGAGCGCATCCCCCTTACCCCCGAAGGGGTGACCCTCGACGAGGCGCTGCGCGGGATCGACATCGCACTCGACATGGCGCTGCCGGTGCTGGTGTTCTCGTTCCACAGCCCCTCGCTCGCGCCGGGCTATACCCCTTACGTGCGCAACGAAGACGATCTCGACGCGCTCTATGACTGGTGGCGCGGGGTCTTCGCCTATCTGCGCAGGCGCGGCTGCGCGCCGACCACCGTGCGCGAGATCATGGCAGCGGTCGCGCTTGCCTAACGCCAGCGCAGCCGCTAACCCGCGCCGATCCGCAAGGGGAAGGGCCTGTAGCTCAGTTGGTTAGAGCTGGCCGCTCATAACGGCTAGGTCGCGGGTTCGAGTCCTGCCGGGCCCACCACCCTTCCCCGATGCGCCACCGGCCAGGCACTCGCCCCTCGGAACGGAGCGCAGAACGATTTCCAAGGGCGCGAACGACACTTTGGACTTGCACCCGAAACGCTGAAAACCTACGGGCTTTCGCCAGTCGGGGAGTAGCGCAGCCTGGTAGCGCATCTGCTTTGGGAGCAGAGGGTCGCAGGTTCGAATCCTGTCTCCCCGACCAAAAACCGATTTCAGGTGATCTCATCCGAAATCGAGGTTTCTCATAAAATCGCTGAATATCAGCATATTCAGCGAAATATTTCATCCCATTTGAGTTCATTCAGTCCCAA
>JAFEEP010000328.1 GCA_018241045.1 Pseudomonadota bacterium
ATGGTCGGTACGCCGCTCATCGCGGTTACCCGTTCGCGCTCGATCAACCGCAGCGCCTCGGCCGCGTCCCACTTGAACATCAGCACGAGCGCACCGCCCTGCATGGTCGCGCCGTAGGCGCCGCAGTTGTTGGCGGTGACGTGGAACAGTGGCGTGGTCAGCAGCACCACCGGCGTCGGCGGTACGGCGGGGGACGCCTCGCCCGTGGCGCGTTGCAGCGCCAGGGCGGAGGAGGCCCCGGCATAGAGCAGGTTCATCAGGTTGGCGACGCAACCGCGATGAGTCAGTTGCGCCCCCTTGGGAAAGCCGGTGGTGCCGCTGGTGTAGAAGATGCAGGCGTCGGCATCGGGATCGATCGTCACATCGGGCATGGCGCCGGGATGGGCGATCACTTCGGCCCAGGGGATCACGCCGCCGTCAGGCTCGGGCAAGCGCACCCCGACCAGATCGATCGCCGCACCGCCCTTGATCTCGCGGAACCGCTCGAGCCGCTCAATATCACAGAACAGTACCCGGGGCTGCGAATCGGTCAGGGCGTAGTCCATCTCCTCGGCGGTCCACCAGGCGTTCATCCCGACCACGACCACGCCAATGCTGACGCAGGCCCAGTAGATCACCATCCATTCGGGGAAGTTGCGCATGGCAATGGCGACGCGGTCGCCGGGGCGCAGCCCGCGGCTCCACAACCACGCCGCGACGGCGGTGACCTGTCGATGTGTCTCGGCATAGGTCAGCCGCTCGTCATGATAGACCAGATAGGGACGATCTCCGAACTGCGCGGTCGCGAGCCACACCTCGCGCACCGAAGGCGGGGCGTTGCGGTAGGTGCGGATGCGGTTGCCCAGCACCTCGGCCTCGACAATCTCGAATTGTCCGCCCGGTCCCGTCAATTCGTCGCGCACCTGGCGCAGTTCGGCATAGTGCATCGCTCGTCCCGTTTCGTTTTACTACGTGATTAGTGGCGCAGGCCGGGCGCGGGGGCAAGCGGCGAACGTCTCGCCTCGACCGGCTTTTGTGCGTAAGGCGGGCGCGATGACTCTTGCCCCCGACCGCCTCGACCGCTTTGCCCGCCACATCGTCCTGCCCGAAGTGGGGGGCGCGGGTCAGGTCGCGCTGGGCGACTCGCACGTGGTGGTGATCGGCTGCGGCGGGATCGGATCGCCCGCGCTGCAATACCTGGCTGGTGCAGGAGTGGGGACGATCACCCTGGTCGATGACGATGTCGTCGACGCCAGCAACCTCCAACGCCAGACCGTGTTCACGCCCGCGGACCTGGGCCAGCCCAAGGCCGAAGTCGCTGCGCGTTGGGTCGAACGCTTCGACCGGTCCCTCAAGGTTCGCACCCACGTCGGGAGGATCGGGGGGAGGAACGCGGCGGCGATCCTCGAGGGTGCCGATCTTGTGCTCGACGGATGTGACAACTTCGCGACTCGATTGGCGGTGTCGGATGCCTGCGTGATGCTCAACGTGCCGCTGACCAGCGCGGCCCTGGGACGCTTTCAGGGGCAGGTTGCCAACTTCGCTGGGCACCTGTCGGGGGAAAGCTGCTATCGCTGCTTCGTCGGCGATGCCTTCGACGCCGAGGATTGTGATAGCTGCGCCGCCGACGGGGTGTTGGGAGCCATGGCCGGAATGGTCGGCTCCTTCGCCGCGATGCAGGCGATCCGCATCCTGCTCATGGGCAAGGCCACGCTGGGCGATCCGCAATGGGGCAAGCTGCATCTGATCGACGGGCTGGCCCCGTCGATGCGGACCATGCGGATTGCCAAGGACCCCGAATGTCGGGGTTGCTCAGAAGCTGGCGCCGTCGATCTTGCGGCGGGGTAGGGGCTCCCACAACGCGGGGTCGAACATACGCAGGTTGACCCCCATCCGATCGTAGTCGGGCAGGAGCGGCGTCCAATGGGTGGTGCAGCCGCAGGTCGGGCAATGCCAGGTGGTCAGCGTCGCATCGCCCTGGACATAGCCGGTTTCCACCCCCTCGACATCGACCTGATCGAGCTTGCAGTGATGCCACAGCCCGCCGATGCGCCGGCACAGCGAACAGTTGCAGTCACCCAGGTCAACAGGCGTTTCGCGCAAGGTCAGCCGCACGCCGCCGCAGTGGCAGGCGCCATGATGCTCGGTCATGCCAGAATCTCCCCAACCCATGTCGGGACGATCTCGCCGGCCGGGCCCAATCGCGATTCGTCGAACCAGTTCGATCCCTGGCTGCGCTCGAGATTGAGTTCGAGCGTGCGGGCGCCAAGGTCGCGCGCATCGCGGACGAAGCCGGCGGCGGGATAGACCGCGCCCGAGGTGCCGATCGAGACGAACAGGTCTGCCTCGCGCAGGGCCGCGTAGATTCGGTCCATCTGGTACGGCATCTCGCCGAACCAGACCACGTCGGGACGCAGGTTGCGGGCCTGGCACACCGGGCAGGGTGGCCTCTCGGACAGCGCATAGCGTCACGGTGAGCGTAGGCCGCAACCGGTGCAGCACGCCTTGAGGTGTTCGCCGTGCATATACAGCACCCGGTTCGCGCCGCCGCGCGCGTGCAGGTCGTCGACGTTCTGCGTCACGATCAGCAGGTCGCCGGGCCAGCGCGCGTCAAGCTCGGCCAGCGCGAAGTGGGCGGCGTTGGGCAGCTTCTCCTGGATCGCGGCACGGCGCATATCGTAGAAGCGGTGGACCAGATCGGGATCGCGGGCGAAGGCCTCGGGCGTCGCGACATCCTCTACCCGGTGTTGTTCCCACAGCCCGCCGCCGCCCCGAAAGGCGTCGATGCCGCTTTCGGCGGAGATCCCTGCGCCGGTCAGGATGACGATGTTGCGGATTTGGCTCATGTCGCCCATGAAGCACGCCACCAAGGGGAGTTTCAATGGCCAGAATCGGGATCATCGGCAGCGCGGGGCGCATGGGGCAGGCGCTGGCCGAGGCGATCCCCATGGCGGGCGGCGAGCTTGCCGGCGGCGCTGACAAGGGCGATGACCTCGCCGCGCTGGTTGCGGTCAGCGACGTGCTGGTCGATTTTTCCAGCCCCCACGCGCTTGAAGCCAATCTCGATGCTGCGATAGCGGCGGGAGTGCCGATCGTGGTTGGCACCACCGGGCTCGAGGAGCGCCACCATTTCCTTTGCGACAATGCGGCCGAGCGGATTGCTGTCTTGCAGACCGGCAATACCTCGCTCGGCGTCACCCTGCTTGCCCATCTGGTGCGCGAAGCGGCGAGCCGCTTGGGCGAGGACTGGGACATCGAGGTGGTCGAGACGCATCACCGGATGAAGGTCGATGCCCCCTCGGGCACGGCGCTGCTGCTTGGCCAGGCCGCCGCAGAGGGTCGCCAGATCGACCTTGCCAGCCATGCCGAACGCGGCCGCGACGGCATCACCGGCACGCGCGGGCCGGGTGCGATCGGTTTCGCTTCCTTGCGCGGTGGCAGCGTGGCGGGGGACCACACCGTCTATTTCCTTGGCGACGACGAGCGGCTGGCGCTGTCCCACCTGGCCGAGAACCGCCGCATCTTTGCCAAGGGCGCAGTACGCGCGGCGATGTGGCTGATCGGCAAGCCCGCCGGGCGTTATACCATGCCCGAGGTGCTGGGGCTTTGAACAAGGCCGAGACCTTCGAGTTCTTTCGCCGCCTCGCCGAGGATAACCCCTCGCCCGAAACCGAATTGGAGTTCGGCAACACCTATCAGTTGCTGGTCGCGGTGGTGCTCTCCGCCCAGTCGACCGACGTCGGCGTCAACAAGGCGACCCGGGCGCTGTTTCGCGAGGTGACGGCTCCGCAGCAGATGATCGACCTGGGTGAGGAGGGGCTCAAGCAGCACATCAAGACCATAGGGCTGTTCAACGCCAAGGCGAAGAACGTGATCGCCCTGTCGGAGATTCTGGTGCGCAACTATGGCGGCGCGGTTCCGGCTGACCGGGACGTCCTGACCACCCTGCCCGGGGTCGGGCGCAAGACCGCCAACGTGGTGATGAACAGCGCCTTCGGGGCCGAAACCTTCGCGGTCGACACCCACATATTCCGCGTCGGCAACCGCACCGGCTTGGCGAAGGGCAAGACCCCGCTGGCGGTCGAGAAGCAGCTTGAAAAGAAGGTTCCCGGCCCCTTCCGGGTCGGCGCTCATCACTGGCTGATCCTGCACGGCCGCTATGTCTGCAAGGCGCGGCGGCCCGAATGCTGGCGCTGCGTGGTCGCGGACCTTTGCGCCTTCAAGCCCAAGACCCCCGCGCCGGCGAAATAGCCGGGCCTTACTGCCCCTGATCGAGGTGCAACCCGCGCTTGCCCTGCTCGGGGGTATCGCTCGGCGCCTCGTGCTCGCCATCGGGGGGCAGGGGCGGCTGGAGCATCCCCTCCCACTTGGTGATCACCGCTGTCGCCACCGAATTGCCCAGCACGTTGGTTGCGGTGCGGCCCATGTCAAGGAACTGGTCGATCGCCAGAACCAGCGCGATCCCTTCCACCGGCAGGTCGAACATCGCAAGCGTGGCGGCGATCACCACCAGACTGGCGCGGGGCACCGCGGCGATCCCCTTGGAACTGATCATCAGCGTCAGCAGGATCAGGATCTGCGTCATGATCGGCAGATCATGGCCATAGGCCTGGGCGATGAAGATCGTCGCGAAGCTGGCGTACATCATCGACCCGTCGAGGTTGAACGAATAGCCCAGCGGCAGCATCAGGCCAGAAATGCGCCGCGGCACGCCGAAGCGGTCAAGCTGTTCGAACAGCTTGGGCATCGCCGCCTCGCTCGACGCGGTGGAGAAGGCGATCAGCACCGGTTCGCGGACGTAGCGCACAAGCAGCAGCGCGCGCTGGCGCAGGAAGACGAAGCCGATGCCGATCAGCAAGGTCCACAGCAACGCGAGTGAAAAATAGAACTCGCCCAGCAGCTTGGCATAGGTCACGAGGATGCCGAGGCCGTTCAGCGCGACCACCTTGGCCAGCGCCCCGAACACCGCGAAGGGGGCGAAGCGCATGACGTAGCCGGTCACTTGCAGCATCAGCTCGGCCAGCGCCTCGGCCCCGCGGACCAGCGGTTTGCCCTTCTCGCCGATCGCGGTCAGGCCGATCCCGGCGAACAGTGCGAAGACCAGCACCTGCAGGACGTTGTTTTCGCCCATCGCAGTGATGATGTTCTTGGGGAAGACGTGTTCGATGAACTCGAACATATCGAGCTTCTTGACCTCGCCGATCGACTGATGCGGTGCGGTGAGATCGACCCCCACGCCGGGCTGGAACAGGTTGACCATCAGCAGGCCGAGGCTGATCGAGATGAAGCTGGCGATGATGAACCAGGCGATCGCGCGGAACCCGATCCGGCCGACCGCCGCGCTGTCGCCCATGTGGGCCAGCCCCGAGATGATTGTCGCCAGCACCAGCGGGGCGACCAGCATCTTGATCAGATTGAGGAACACCGTCGACAGCACTTCAAAGCTGCGCGCCCAGTGTTCGGTCGTGGCGATCCCGGCCAGCAAACCCTGATTGACGAGGTAGCCGACCACGATACCCATTGCCATGCCGACGAGGATGCACTGGGTCAGCCGGGTCGAAAGCAGGTGGAAGAACCAGCCCAACAGCGAACGACGCTCTGCCATGACCCGCAACCCCTCGTTGAAACAATATTTCGTTGTAGGCTAACAGCCGGTTGCCAGTGGGGCAATGCTTGCGCGAACCAACAGTCTAACCTGCCAGAGCCGCCCCTGCCACCCGCGCATAGATCCGCGCCAGGGCAACGAGATCGGCGATCGCCACCGCCTCGTCGCGCTTGTGCATCGTGGCATTGCACAGGCCGAACTCGATCACCGGGCAGAGATCCTTGAGGAAGCGCGCATCGCTCGTCCCTCCCGATGTGCTGGCCTCGGGGCGAATGCCAAGCTCCGCCTCGACCGCTTCGGCGATCAGTTCGGAGAACAGCCCCGGTGGGGTCAGGAACGCCTCGCCATAGACCACCGGCCGCGCGGTGCCGCCGTGCTTGGCCGCGATTTCGCTGACCCGCTCGCCCAGTTCCCTGCCGCTGTGCAGGTCATTGAAGCGGATCGAGAGCCGCGCGCTGGCCCGGGCGGGAATGACATTGGTGGCGGGATTGCCCACGGTGATGTCGGTCACTTCGAGGTTCGAGGCCTGGAACCAGTCGGTCCCCTCGTCCAGCACCAGATCGTCCAGTTCGGCCAGCAAGGCAACCAGCCTGGTGATCGGGTTATCAGCGAGGTGCGGGTAGGCGACGTGGCCTTCCTTGCCCTCGACCTCGAGCCAGATGTTGGTCGATCCGCGCCGCCCGACCTTCATCGTATCGCCCAGCCGGTTGACCGAGGTAGGCTCGCCGACCAGACACAGATTTGGGATCGCGCCCACGGAGCGCATATGTTCGATCAGCGCGACGGTGCCATATCGCGCCGGGCCTTCCTCATCCCCGGTGATGATGAAGCTGATCGTCCCGGCGTCCTGCGGCACCTGCGCCGCCGCGGCGACCATCGCCGCGATCGCGCCCTTCATGTCGACCGCGCCGCGGCCATAGAGCAGATCGCCGCGCACTTCGGGGGCAAAGGGCGCGCTGGCCCAACCCTCGCCCGGGGGAACGACATCGACGTGACCGGCGAAGGCGAAGTGACGGCTTCCCTCCGGTCCCTGACGGATCGCGAAGAGGTTCTCGACCGGGCCGTCGGGCGCTTCGCCCGCGACGAAGCGGTGAACCGCAAAGCCGAGCGGGGCGAGCTGCGCATCGAGGCAATCGAACACCAGCCCCGCCGCCGGGGTGACGCTGGGGCAGGCGATCAGGGATTCGGCGATCTGGAGGACGGTGTCAGTCATGGCGCTCTTTCGCATATGGGCTATGCTCGCCCCCCGCAAGCTGGAGTGACACCATGCCCAAGCTCGATCTCGATGCGATCCCCCAGACCAACGCCACCGGCTATCCGCCGGTTTACGCCGACGTGGTCCAGGGACGCTGGTATCGCCGCCTGGCCCCGGCATCCGGGATCGGCGATTTCGGCGCCAGCCATGTCGTGCTGCAGCCCGGTGCCTGGTCGAGCCAGCGCCACTGGCACGAGGGCGAGGACGAACTGGTCGTCATGCTGGCGGGCGAGGCGGTGCTGGTCGACGACCATGGCGAGACCCTTTTGCACGCGGGCGACGTGGCGGCCTTCCCCAAGAACGACGGCAACGGCCACGTGTTGCAGAACCGTTCGAGCGCGCCTTGCATCTATGTCGCGATCGGGCGTCCGGGGACCACCGCCTGCCACTATCCCGATATCGATATGCACCTGTTTGCCGGGGCCGATCGGCAGAAACGCAAGGATGGCAGCGATTTCTAGGCCATCGTCCCGCTTGCGGGAAGGTAGACGTCAGCGCCGCGCCGGCTCGGCCTCGAACTGTTCGATGGTCCAGTCCTCGGCCTCGGCTGCGGCGATCCAGGCCTGGAGCCATTCGTGTTCCCACACCGCTTCCATATAGGCGAGAGCGAAGCCGGGCACGGCGATGCCATAGCTGATGAAGCGGCTGACCACCGGGGCGTAGATGATGTCGGCCGCGCCGAAGGTGCCGAACAGGAACGGTCCGCCACGCCCGAACCGGGCCCGCGCCTCGGCCCACAGGGTCAGGATGCGGACGATGTCTGCCCGCGTCGCCTCGCTGATCGTCACCCCTTCGACCCGGCGGCGGATGTTCATCGGACATTCGCTGCGCAGCGCCTGATAGGACGAGTGCATTTCGGCGACCATCGACCGGGCCATCGCCCGCGCATCGTCGGCCTTGGGCCAGAAGCGATCGCGCCCGACCTTGTCGGCGAGGTATTCGAGGATTGCCACGCTGTCCCAGACCACGGCATCGCCGTCCCACAGCACCGGGACCTTGCCCGATGACGGCGCGATCTCGTCGTGCTCCTTCTTGCGCTGGTCCCAGTCGTCGCCGTAAAGCGGGACCATGATCTCCTCGAACGGCAGGCCCGACTGCTTCATCGCCAGCCAGCCGCGTAGCGACCAGCTCGAATAGTTCTTGTTTCCGAGGATCAGCTTCATACCTTTGACTCGTAACCGTTCATGTTTGACCTGTCGAGGCTGAACAAGTTCACATAGTTTGCAGTGTCCGTGCAGCAGAAAAGGAGCCCCGCCCCGGGCAACGCGGTTGGGGCGGCGGCGCATCCCCATTCTATGCTGGAATCGCGCTTGTGTAGGAAAGGCGAATCAGGGCATCCCGACGCCATGACCCTGCGCCCGTTCCACCTCGCCTTTCCCGTCCGCGACCTGGCGGAGGCGCGCGCCTTCTGGGGCGGGGTGATGGGCTGCCCCGAGGGGCGATCGTCGGACCAGTGGATCGACTTTGATTTCTACGGCCACCAGATCGTTGCCCACTGCACCGGACGATCAGCGGGGGATGCCGGGAACAACCCGGTCGACGGGCACGGCGTTCCGGTGCCGCATTTCGGCATCGTTCTGGCGATGGATGACTGGCAGTCGCTGGCCGACCGGCTGACCGCCGCGGGTACGCGCTTCGAGATCGAGCCCTATGTCCGCTTCAAGGGACAGCCGGGCGAACAGGCGACGATGTTCTTCCGCGATCCCAGCGGCAACGCGATCGAAATGAAGGCCTTCGCCGACCTGGGGCAGTTGTTTGCCCGCTGAACCGGCAATGCGGATTGCGCTCTACGAACCCGAGATCGCCCAGAACGTCGGCGCGGTATTGCGGCTGGGCGCTTGCCTTGGCGTTGCGGTTGATCTGATCGAGCCGATGGGCTTTGCCTGGGATGACCGGCGGGTGCGGCGCACGGCGATGGACTACATCGACCATGTCAGCGTCAACCGCCACGCCGATTTTGCCGCCTTTCGCCGCACGGTCGCGGGGAGACGGATCGTGCTGCTGACGACCAAGGCCAGCCAATCGCCCTACGATTTCGCCTTCGCGCCCGATGATGTGCTGTTGCTGGGCAAGGAAAGCGCGGGCGTTCCCGCCGATGTGGCGGCGAGTGCCGACGCGCGCCTGCGCCTGCCGATCCGGGCCGAAGTGCGCTCGCTCAACCTTGCCACCGCAGCGGCGCTCGTCGTGGGCGAAGCGCTGCGGCAGACCGGGCTGCTGCCAGGTTAGATCTGCGCGTCCTCCAGGATCGCCGTGCGCAGTTCGGCGATCCCCATGCCCTTTTCGGCCGAGGTGACGTGGATCACCGGGAAGGCGGCGGAATGCTTGCGCGCTTCGGTCTGGGTCGCGGCAAGTACGGCTTCCAGCTCGCTTGCCTTGATCTTGTCGGCCTTGGTCAGGACCAGCCGGTAGCCGACCGCCGCCTCGTCGAGCATCTGCATCATTTCGCGGTCGACGTCCTTCACGCCGTGGCGGCTGTCGATCAGCACCAGTGTGCGCTTCAAAACCACCCGTCCCCGCAGGAAATCGCGAACCAGTCGCTTCCACGCCTCGACCACCTTGGGCGGGGCCTTGGCATAGCCGTAGCCGGGCATATCGACCAGGCGCAGCCGGGTCGGATCGCCCACCTCGAAGAAATTCAGTTCCTGCGTCCGGCCCGGCGTGACCGAGGCGCGGGCGATCGCCTTGCGCCCGGTCACGGCGTTGATCAGGCTAGACTTGCCGACGTTGGAGCGCCCGGCGAAAGCCAGTTCGGCAAAGTCGGGATCAGGCAGGAACTTGAGCGAGGGCGCGCTCTTCAGGAACTCGACCCGCCCCGCGAACAGGCGGCGCGCCTGTTCGGCGAGATCGTCGTCGCGCTCCATTCGATCAGCCCCGCGCCTTGGCCCGTGCG
>JAFEEP010000329.1 GCA_018241045.1 Pseudomonadota bacterium
AAGTCTTCAAATGGCTGAATGACCAGCTGCTGCGCATGCAGTGGCTGTCCGATCTTGTGGCCTGGCTGGTGCGGGACGGCTTCGGTCTCGATCCCGCCGGACGGCTTGGCGGGAGCGTTCACTTCTTCATCTATGACGTGATCAAGATCTTCATCCTGCTTGGCGTTCTGATCTTCACGGTTTCGTGGGTTCAGAGCTATTTCCCGCCGGAGCGGACACGACGGATCCTTGGACAGCGCAAGGGGCTCGGCGCCAACATCATGGCCGCTTTGCTCGGGACGATCACGCCATTCTGTTCGTGCTCGTCGATTCCCCTGTTCATCGGCTTCACCAGCGCGGGCCTGCCTATCGGCGTAACTTTTTCTTTCCTGATTTCATCGCCGCTTGTCGATCTTGCCTCAGTCATTCTCCTCGCCAGCGTGTTCAACTGGTCGATCGCGCTGGCCTACGTATTCGTCGGCCTGGTGCTGGCCGTGCTTGGCGGATCCCTGATCAGCCGGATGAAGATGGAAGGTCATGTGGAAGCGTTCGTGTTCAACAGCCCGGTCCTTGCAAGCGAGGACGGTCACCTGACCCGGCGACAGCGCTTCGAGTTCGCACGAGATCAGGTCGCCGAAATATTCGGCAAGGTCTGGCTTTACGTGTTGATCGGTGTCGGAATTGGCGCGGCGATTCACAACTGGGTGCCGGAAGCCTTCATTTCCGCCCTGTTGGGGCAGGACAAATGGTGGTCCGTTCTTGTCGCCACCATCGTCGGGATTCCGATGTATGCAGACATTTTTGGAACGCTTCCGATCGCCGAGGCACTGGTCGGCAAGGGTGTGGGCATCGGCACCGCTCTCGCCTTCATGATGGCCGTGACGGCTTTGTCGCTGCCCTCGATGATCATGCTCAAGCGCGTGGTGAAATTGCCGCTGCTGGTTCTCTTCGTCAGCATCGTTGCGGCAGGTATCATCATGATCGGCTATTTCTTCAACGCCTTTGGGGCCATGTTCCTCTGAAACGGGAGTTACCGCAAATGATCATCAAGATTCTTGGTTCGGGCTGCAAGAAGTGCATCGCCCTCGGTGAAAACGCGAAGGCTGCCGCCGATGCTGCCGGAATCTCGGCCGAGATAGTTAAAGTTACCGATTTCGCCCAGATTGCAGCTTACGGCGTGATGTCCACGCCTGCGCTTGTGATCGATGAGAAGGTCGTTTCGGCGGGCAAGGTCCTCAGCGTATCGGAAGTGGCTGAGCAGCTCGCAGCCATCTGATGGGGAGACCGGCAGGTCTCCCCACCTCATTATCCAGCGGCAACCGGCTCCACCTGTTCGTGGCGGTCAGGATCGATGACGAAGCCGAATGCGCCGGTAGAGTATTCGCCGACCGGGACCCGGTAGTGCCGGACAGGCACTGCCCCGCGCGCACCGCTCATCGTCGCGACACAGTCGACCATTCCCGGATGGCTGTCCGACCGCACTGCCGAGACGACGATCCAGTCGGCTGCATGGACCTCGCGGAAGCGGCGCTCGTCCTTGACCCGAGACTGGTCTGGGGCAAGCTCTATGCCGTGGATCACCTCCCAGGCGTCAGGATAATAGGCGATCAGGCTTTCCGCCGCGAGCCGTCGCTCCCGCGTGGTGAACAGGCCCGGGAACGTGAAAGCCACCTTGGCCCAGTCGCAGTCCTCCTCGTACCAGCCATTCGCGTGCCGCAGTAGCGGATGAACCGCTGCATTGCGCAGATCGTCGAGATGGAAGCCGCCATGCCCGGCGGTGGAGTGGCAGCTGATCCCCTCACCATAGCGGCAGGATTGCTGGGCCGGACCCCACGGCGTCGACCGGCGTGGGACCATGGTCGGACGGGGAAGACCCCGCAATTCGCGGTGGTGCTCGGCAATCTCGGCAACGTGATCCCGGAATGCGGCCTCGTCGGCAACGATGCCGCACGAACCCCAGAAGTCCTCCTCGGTCCAGTCGGCCATCGCCTTCTTGAGCCGCCAGGCATTGGCGATGCGCAGGCCGGTCCTCGCAGGAACCGCGATCCAGGAATGATCCTCCAGTCTTGCAGCGAGCAGGCCTCCGGCAGTCCTGCCGAACACCGGTGCGGGATTGGTCATAGTCGTCATCACGCGGCCCTCCGCAGGGCGCCAAGTCCGCCCGTCTCGTCCGCTGCGGCAATGCTGAGGAAAGGGTTCGAATAGCGGTGGCGCGCCAGCCATTCGTGGGCTGAAGGCAGGTCTTCGGCCAGATGCTGAAGCTCGACCTTGCCGTTCCATTCGGTCAGGACCCGAACCATGCCGGGGCGCGGGCGCTCGAGAATGCCAAAGTCGAGCGGACAGGTGAGCTCGAAATGCCGGCTGACGGTGAGGATCGTCACGCCTTCGGAACCGTATTCGCCGATCTTCAGCACGAAGCCGGCGGACTGGAAGCTGCTGCCAAACAGGCGGCGCGGGTAGATGGCGACAAGCCGGCCAGTGCCGTTCCAGGTGCGCCAGGCAGCCAGCTTGCGTCGGAAGCGCTCGGGCGGCCGTGGCTGGTCATTGGCAAAGCTGACCAGGCTGCCAAGCGGCGCGGTGTTGAAAAGGTCATGGGCATTCATCGGTCTGGTCCTGTGATCGGGGCGCTGCGGCGTGATCGCGCGCGCGCCGGAAATGGGATGGGAAGTGGCCGGGACGCGAACGGGCGCATCCCGGCCCTCGGGGGTCACTCGGCCGCGATGGCCCCCGCGTCGAAGCTGCCGTCCTCACCGTCCTCGAGCTCCCCGTCGCCGGTGAGGAAGGCTGGCAGGTCGTCACTCGCTGCGGTGCTGACCGCGCCCAGATCGACAAGATCGGCGATGCCCGGCGTGCGCAGCGGTTCGGGCAGCCATGCGCTGTCCTCGAGTAGGCGGGCTGCCTCGCGGGCCATGTCGCCTTTCTTGAGGTGATCGATCAGCGCTGCGGTCTCCTCGCCCCGGGCTTCGGCCACCGCAGCAAGGATGTGCGGCTTGGTCACCCGGCCGAGGTAGTTCTCGACCCCGGGCTTCCAGCCTGCGGCCACCATGTCGAGATCGACTGCGCGGGCGAGGACATGGGCATGCTCGATGCGCCGTGCCACCGTGTGGGCGGAAACCCTGCCATCGTAGCGGCTGGCCGGTTCCCACTGCGCATTGATGCCGAAAGCGGCGCAATGGGCGAACAGGGCTGCCTGGTCGGCGCCGGTCATGGACAGAAGAGCTGCCCAAAGATCGATGTCGTGCTCGGGCAACCTCGCCTTCCACTGGTCGTGCCGCGCGATGATCGCGCGGGCGCTGACCGAATCCGCGATGCCCGGCGCCTGGTGCGGGAACCCGGTGCGATGCACCGCCACACCGAGACAGCTTTCCCGCGCTCCATGGTAGAACGTCTGGAGGACTATGGCATGGAGGACGACGGCAAAGGCCACGTCAGGGCGGTTCGCAACCGCATCCTGCAACGCCAGCGTGCGCTCGGCGGTCAGTTCGCAAACGAGCTTGTCGGGCAGCGGTTTGATGCTGCTCTCGTCTTCTTCGGGCTCGCGGGAAGGTTCGCTGCCCTGCGACGGTTCGCCGCCGCAGGGCCGATCGGCATCGACGCTTGCGGCATCGTGCCCATCTTCGCCGCCAGCATACCTGCCATCATCCGCCATGTCCGATTCCGGCTTGGGCTCATCCTCGGCGCGCACGAAGCCGCGTTCGACATGAAGCGATCCGTCGACATCGACGCTGATGAAGACCCCGGCCATCGCCATGTCCTCGGGCGCGAATACCGGCGGGCGTTCCAGCAGCAGGGCCAGCTCCTCGTCGATCGCGGTCAGCCGCTGTTCGACTTCGTCCGGAATGTCGGAGGCACGCTCGTAGTCGTTCTCAAGAGCCGCAGCTTCGGCCTGCAAGGTTTCGGCCCGGGCCAGCTCCTCATCGGTGAGTTCAGCGGCCGTGCCGGTGAGCACGCGCATGTCGTCGCGATAGCCCCAGGGAAAGTCGACTGCCGTCGCCGCCCATTTCCAGCCTTCGGCCTCGAGCCGTGCGGCTTCTGCCTGCAAACGCTCGGCGACCAGCGTGTCGAGCAGGTGCACATCCTGCAGCCAGCCCCCATGGTCATCCTCGAACAGGTCGCGCATGACGCTGCCGCCCGCAGCCACATAGGCCTCGAGCGTGACGAAGCGGACCCGCTTGTCGGAAGCGCGCACGGTATCTTCGGTCAGACGCGAGCGGATATAGGCGGGCGAGCGGTTGAAGCTGTGCGCCAGCATCTCCCAGACCTGCTCCTGCCGTTCGTGATCCTCGCAGACCGAGAAGGCCATCAGCTGATCGAGGGTCATCCCGTCATCGGCATAGATCGCGTGCAGCCGGGGCGAGACCGAGGCGAGCTTGAGCCGCTGGCGCACGACAGCCGACGTCACCATGAAATGGGCGGCGATGTCCTCGAGCCCCAGGCCCTGATCGCTCAGCACCTGCATGGCGCGAAACTGGTCGAGGGGGTGCAGCTGTTCGCGGTGGGTGTTTTCCGCCAGCGAGTCTTCTTCCGCAGAAATGTCGCTGCCCTCGCGCACCACGCAAGGGACGGGCTGGGTTTTCGCCATGCGCTTCTGCTTCACCAGCAGCTCGAGGGCGCGGAAGCGGCGGCCGCCCGCAGGCACTTCGAACAGGCCGGTTTCCTTGCCGTCATCGTCAAGCTGGGGGCGGACATTGAGGCTCTGGAGCAGGGTGCGCCGGGCGATGTCCTCGGCCAGCGCCTCGATCGAGACGCCGGTCTTGACCCGCCGGACATTGGCCTGGCTCAGGACCAGCTGGTTGAAGGG
>JAFEEP010000032.1 GCA_018241045.1 Pseudomonadota bacterium
ATCGGCATCACCTTGATCCTGTTCGAGATTTGCGCGATTGTCCTGGCGACCCGCGGCATCGCCTATCACCCCAGCTCGCTGGCGCTCAACGCCCAGCTCTATCTCTCGGCGCTTGGCGCCTTGCTGCTTCTGCACATGATCCGCGCGTTCTGGCGCGAGCGGCCGTCCAGCCCGCTGGAAATGTTCCAGCGCAATTATCTCGCCAATCCGGTCCTGCTCGAACGGTTCATTGCCGGGCTTCCGATCCTGCTGATGCAGATCAGCCTGCTGCCGTTCTTCTCGGCGATCAAGTCAGCCATCCCCACCTTCCATGCCTACAACTGGGACACCACCTTCATCGCCATCGACCGCGCACTTTTCTTCGGACACGATCCGTGGCGGGTGCTGCAGCCGATCCTGGGCTATGCCCCGATCACCGCCGCGTTGGCATTGATCTACACCTGCTGGCTTGCGCTCAACTACCTGGGCTGCGCGTGGATCCTCTATGCCCAGTGCGCCGAGACGATCCGCCGCCAGTTCTTCCTCTGCTTCGCGCTGAGCTGGTCGGTGATCGGCGGGGTGATGGCCACGCTGTTCGCTTCGTATGGCCCGGCTTTCATCGGGCCGATGCTGGGCAATTCACACTATCTGATGCTGCGCATCTACCTGCGCACGGTCAACGAGCATATCCCGGTGCTGACCCTGCCGGTCCAGAATATGCTGCTTTCGCACTTCCGCGACAGCGACAGCGGCCTGGGCAGCGGCATCAGCGCAATGCCCTCGATGCACGTTGCGATCTGCTTCCTGTTCTACCTCACCGCGCGCGAAATCTCGCCGCGCGCGGGCCGGTGGTTCCTGGCGCTACTGGTGGTGATCTGGTTCGGTTCGATTCACCTCGCCTATCACTATGCGATCGACGGCGTGGTTTCGGTCGTCGCCGTCGCCGCGCTGTGGCGCCTGTCAGGCGCATTGATCGCCTGGTGGGATCGCCGGATTGGCCTTGCGCAGCCTCAGCCCACCTTGCGGACGAACACCGTCCCCGCCGAATAGCCCGCTCCGAACGAGCAGATCAGGCCAAGATCGCCCGCCGCCAGGTCGGCCTGGTTGAGGTGAAAGGCGATGATCGAACCCGCGCTCGAGGTATTGCCATAGGTGTCGAGCACGGTCGGGCTTTCATCGTCGCTCGCCTCATGTCCCAGTACGCGCTGTGCGATCAGGCGGTTCATCCCCTGGTTCGCCTGGTGCAGCCACAACCGGCGCAGGCCGGCCGGGTCGATCCCCAACTTGCCCGCCTCTTCGACGATCATCGTCGCAACCATCGGCACCACTTCCTTGAACACCTTTCGCCCTTCCTGGACGAACAGCTTGTCCGCAGACCCGGCCGATTCCGGCGTCGCGCGGTTGAGGAAGCCGAAATTGTTGCGGATGTTGTTCGAAAACACCGTCTTGAGCTTCGTCCCGACGATTTCCCAATGGGACTGCGGGGCGAAATCCTTCGCCTCGACCAGAACCGCCGTCGCGACATCGCCGAAGATGAAATGGCTGTCGCGGTCGCGCCAGTTGAGGTGGCCCGAACAGATTTCCGGGCTGACCACTAGCACCGAACGCGCGTGCCCGGCACGGACGTAGTCGGCCGCAGTCTGGATCCCGAACGTGGCCGACGAGCAGGCGACATTCATGTCGAAGCCGAAGCCGTCGATCCCCAGCGCCTGCTGGATCTCGATCGCCATGGCCGGATAAGGCCGCTGCATGTTCGACGCCGCGCAAAGCACCGCATCAACCTCGCCTGGCTCGCGCCCGGCGGCCTCGAGTGCATCCTGCGCCGCCTTGACCCCGATCTCGGCCAGAACCGAAATGTCCTCGTTCGACCGTTCGTCCCAGCGCGGGGCCATGATCGCAGGATCGAGAATCGGCGCCTTGCTGATCACATGGCGCGCCTTGATCCCGCTCGCCTTCTCGATGAACTCGACCGAGCTTGGCGCCAACGCGGTAACAGTGCCCTCGGCGATGCCCGCAGCATGGTCGGCATTGAACCGCTCGACATAGGCGTTGAAGCTGGCAACCAGCTCGGCATTGCTGATCGAATCCGGCGGAGTGAACAGGCCGGTGGAGGAAATGACGGGAGTGATATCTGCCATGCGCCGCATCTAGTCCCGCGATCCCGCATCAGCAAGCCTGCGTCCACCAAGGCCGATGCCACAGAGCGCGAGGGCGAGGAACACGGGGGCAAAGGCCCCCAACGGATTGAGTGCCGCCGGGCTGAACAGGGGGATCATCCAGATCAACAGCGGGACGGACCACACCACCAGGCTGGTCGGCGCCAGGCCCTTGCCGTCATTCCACGCGAGCCACAGCGCAACAACGGCAAAGATGCTGTCATAGGCGGCAAAATAGGGCGCGGTGAGCAGGATCAGCAGCAGCAGCGCAGCCAGGCTTCGCCGCTCGTCCATCCTGCTGCGCGCAACGATGCCCGCCGCGATCATGCCCAGGAATGTAGTCACGTTCTGCACCATCGACGCCGTGCCCGGCGCCACGCCCAGCGCGGCAAGGCCGGCATAAACGTTGCTCCCCCACCGCCGACCTGCATCGCTCCAGACGCCCTCGCCGGTCAAACCGACCAGAATGGCACGGAACCAATCCATCCAGGCACTGCCGCCCAGCACCGCAAGGGAAACCACGAAGAGCACCACACCGCCAACTGCCGCCCAACCCAGCGCACGCCACTGACCACGCAGCGCCAGAGCGAGAACCACGACCGGCACGAACTGAACCTTGTAGCTCAGCAGGGCCAGGGCGATGCCCGCCAAGGCGGGGCGTCGACTGCTTTCGTGCAGAGCCAGCAGCGCCAGGGCGCAAGCCAGCAAGGCGGTCTGGCCGCACAGGGCGTTCAGCGCAACCACGGGCGCGAACAGCACCACGATCAGTCCTGGCATCGCCGCGCCGGGCGAAACGCGCCGCATTGTCCAGGCCAGAAGCGCAATCTGCGCGGCCTGGCCGATCAGCCAGGACAGGAAGAAAGGCAAGCCTGCCAGCGGCGCCATAGCCAATGCAAACCACGGAGGATTTACCCATGGTCGGTAGTCCAGCGGTTCATCCAGAAAGCGATGATAGGTCTCGTTCAGGCGCGCGGTGAAGTCGATGCCATCATAGAGCGACGCGCGGTCGCCTGCGATCACCATTCGCCCAGCCTGGTGGAACACCATCCAGTCGGTCCCGACTCCATGGTAATCGGGTCCGAGGGCTCCGGGAGTAGCAAAGCTTGTTGCCAGAAACAGCCACTCGTACAGGGCAAGA
>JAFEEP010000330.1 GCA_018241045.1 Pseudomonadota bacterium
CACCCAGGGATCGGCGAAGGCGTGGACCAGCGTTGCACCGCTCTGGTCGATCAAACGCTGCGCCACCTCGTCGCGATCCTCGCCGCCGGGGCGATCGTAGAGCACCACCGCGGCACCCATGGCCCGCGTGGCGTCGAGCTTCACCCGCGGTGCATCGATCGGCATGACGATGGTGGCAGGAATCCCCAGCCTGCGCGCTGCCCAGGCGACGCCTTGGGCGTGGTTGCCGCTGGACACGCCGACGACGCCGCGGGCGCGCTCCGCTTCGGTCAGGTCCGAAAGCCGGTGCCAGGCGCCGCGGATCTTGAAGGAGCCGATGGGTTGCAGGCTTTCGGCCTTGAACCACACCGGCACGCCGTTCACCTCCGCTTCGAGCAGGGGTGTTTTCGGCAGCAATTGCGTTATCTTCGTCGCGGCAATCGCGACTCCCGCCGGAGTTGGGCTTCTCATTTGTTGTGTGGCCATGAAACAAACCTATATGCGCGGCAGATTGCGGCAAGGAGATTCGAACGGTGAGCAAGGTTCTGGTGATCGGCGCGGGCGGCGTCAGCTCGGTCTGTGTCCACAAGATGGCGATGAATCCGGGTATTTTCAGCGAGATTCACCTCGCCAGCCGGACCCGCGCCAAGTGCGACGCGATCGCCGCTTCGGTGAAGGAACGAACCGGCCAGACCGTCTCGACCTATGAGATCGACGCCGAGGAAGTGCCCGCGCTGACGCGGCTGATCCAGGAGATCGGGCCCAAGCTGGTGGTCAACCTGGCGCTGCCCTATCAGGATCTGCCGATCATGGACGCTTGCCTTGCCGCGGGCGTCGACTACCTCGACACCGCCAATTACGAGCCCAAGGACGAGGCGAAGTTCGAATACAAGTGGCAGTGGGCCTATCAGGATCGCTTCAAGCAGGCGGGCCTGATGGCGCTGCTCGGCTCGGGCTTCGATCCCGGCGTCACCAGCGTCTTCGCGATGTGGCTCAAGAAGCACAAACTCAAGACCATCCGCCAGCTCGACATCCTCGATTGCAACGGCGGCGATCATGGGCAGGCCTTTGCCACCAACTTCAACCCGGAAATCAATATCCGCGAAGTCACCGCCCCGGCGCGGCACTGGGAGAACGGCCAGTTCGTCGAGACCCCGGCGATGGCGAAGAAGGTTGCCTTCGACTTCGAAGCGGTCGGCCCCAAGAATATGTACATGATGTACCACGAGGAGCTGGAAAGCCTCGCGAAGTTCCTGCCCGAGCTGGAACGTGGGCGGTTCTGGATGACTTTCGGTGACGCTTACATCACCCATCTGACGGTGTTGCAAAACGTCGGCATGACCCGGATCGATCCGGTGCTGTATCAGGGCAAGGAAATCGTCCCGCTCCAGTTCCTCGCCGCCGTCTTGCCCAAGCCCGAAACGCTGGGCCCAACCACCAAGGGCAAGACCAACATCGGCGACATCGCCACGGGCGAAGCGCTGGATGGAAGCGGCGAGAAGACCTTCTACATCTACAACATCTGCGACCATGAAGACGCCTATGCCGAAACCGGCAATCAGGCGATCAGCTACACTACCGGCGTTCCGGCGATGATCGGCGCGGCGATGATGCTGACCGGCGCATGGAAGGGCGAGGGTGTGTTCAACATGGAAGAAATGGATCCCGATCCGTTCATGGCGATGCTGAACACCCAAGGACTGCCGTGGCAGGTCAAGGAACTGGCCGGGCCGGTTGATTTTTAGGCTTGAGGTGGATTGGTTCACGCAGAGGCGCAGAGCAAGAAGAAGAGACGCAGAGGTCCTGTGATTGCAATCGACGAACTCAGCGCGATCGTCATTTCCGAGGCGATCGCCATCCACCGTGAATTGGGACCAGGACTGTTCGAATCTGTCTATGAGTCGGTTCTGGCGGGGCGCTTGAGAAAGCGGGGCCTTGGAATTGAAAGGCAGGTTCAGGTCAAAGCAGTCTTCGATGGAGAAACCTATGATCCGGCCTTCAAGATCGACATCCTCGTGGAAGGCCGTCTCGTTCTTGAAATCAAGGCGATCGAGCGGCTGAGCAAGGCGCACGCGAAACAGGTGCTGACCTATCTCAGATTGCTGAAGCAGCCCGTTGGGCTGCTTCTGAATTTCTCCGATGAAACAATGAAGGACGGCATACGACGGGTGGTCAATGACTATCGACCCGAATAAATCTCGGCGCCTCCCTTCCTTCCTCTGCGCCTCTGCGTGAACTATTCTGAACGGACTTACGATGGAAACCAGAGCCGGTGATCCGGGCGCATTTGCCCATTTCGACCTGTCCCGCGTCGACAGCCCGAGTTTCGTGGTCGATGCCGCGCGGTTGCGGCGGAACTTGTCCATCCTGGCCGAGGTGCGCGACCGGGCGGGGGTCAAGCTGTTGTCGGCGCTCAAGGCCTTTTCGATGTGGTCGGTGGCGCCGATCATCGGGGAGTATCTTGATGGGGTCTGTACCTCCGGCCTATGGGAAGCGCGGCTGGCGAGCGAGTTCTATGATGGCGAGATCGCGACCTATTGCGCGGCCTCCAAGCCCGAGGATCTCGACGAGATCCTGCGCCTGTCGGACCATGTGATCTTCAATTCGCCCCAGCAGATCGTGCGCTGCTCTGCCATCATCGAGGCGGCGCGGGCGCGGGGGGAGAGCTTCGACATCGGCTTGCGCATCAATCCCTTGCACGCCGAGGGC
>JAFEEP010000331.1 GCA_018241045.1 Pseudomonadota bacterium
ATGATCAGCGGCACTCGTGCGCTGAAGTCGCCGAGGGCAGAGTTACCCTGCCCCCAGGTACCGTGCTCGAAGAACTCCATGCCGTGATCGCTGTAAAGCACGACGATGGTGTTGTCCGCGAGACCATTGGCTTCCAGGTGCTTCAGCGTCTTGCCGACTTCGTCGTCGAACTGCGATACACAGCCGTCGTATAGATCGAGGATCTGGTCGAGGTCGAACTCTTCGCGAGGTTCACCCTGGCGCCGGATGATCTCGAACGGATCGGTGAGACGTGCCATGGCGAACTTGGATTCGCCGTCGTAGGCCGGATCGGCATACTTGATGTAGTAGGGGTACTCGGAGGAGAAGGGCGGGTGCGTGGTCGAGTAGAACAGGTTGAGCAGGAACGGCTGCCCGGTTGCCGCCAGGCGAGAAACCATGCGCCGGCCGCGCCTGCCGAGGCGGGTGGTCTGGGGCACGCCGCCGAGGTAATAGAGTTCGGGCAGTATGAGGCGCCCGATGCGGTTGTGCAGGAACAGGGACAGGAAGAGCCGGATGTCCTTGGGGCCCTGGCGGATCAGGTAACGAAGGTTCCACTGGTCGTCGGGCAGATCGAGGATGTCGAAGCCGAGGGAAAATTTTCCAAGGTCGGCGCCGCACCAGTCGGAGACTGCCGCATTGCGATAGCCGAGGGCACGCAGCAGGCCGGGCAGGGACTGAACTTCGAGCTGCGTTTCGTCGTCGGCGACGAAGTTGTCGCGGATGCCGTGGGTGTGCGGCCAGGTGCCGGTAAGCATCGAGATGAGGCTGGGTGCGGTGCGGGCGCAAGGCACGTAGCAGGAGGTGAACTGCGTGGCGCGCGCGGCAAGGGCGTCGATGTAGGGCGTGAGCGATGCGCCATTGCGAATGGCGCCGATGCGGTCTGCGCGCAGGGTGTCCGATCCGATCAGGAGCAGGTTGGGCGGGCCGCTGGAGCGGCGGCGCAGCGTGCGGCATTCGGGTTCGGCAAGTGCGAAGACGATCAGGCACACATATCCGAGTGCAAGCAGTAGCAGGGCAAAGGCCTCCGCTAGCAGCCCCCGCGCAGCGACGCCAGCGGCGATGGCGGTGACCAGGGCGAGCAAAGTGATCGATGCGTAGCGCGCGCAAAGGGCGAGGCCTCGGGCGGAGAGCCGGTTCCAGAACGCATGCAGGTGGCGTGTGCGGTATTGCCACGAACTGACGATGAGCCCGGGGTTGTGCACAAGGGCGCGGCAGCCGACGTAGGCGGTGGAAAGGGCGAGCGTCAGCAGCGCGCCGAGCGCGGCACTCGGCACGCTGTGCGGCACGCCCAGCGCTTCTTCGCCCGCGATGACGAGCACGGCGCCGGGCAGGGCGGCGAAGAAGCCGACGCCGAAGGCCCAGAAGCTGAGCCGCCCCATGGCGAACGGAACGTAGCTCCGGTAGCGGGACAGGATCTCGTCCCGCAGGCGCGGCCCGGTCTGCGAGAAGTCGCGCAGCGACTTGAGCGCGAGTGATAGTGTGAGTGCGAACGCCACGAGGAGCGCGGGGACGATGGCGTCGTTGAGCTGGCCGGCGGCCAGGTATGCCGCCGCGACGAATGCAGCAATCGCGCTAACTCCGGTCAGGAACAACCGGTTCTGCTCCGGTAGGCGTGGCAAACGCGCACGACGTCTTCGCTGCACCTCGGTTTCGCGCATACCGCTCATTTCGCCCAACGACGAGGCGAGCCGGACAAGGTAGAAGCGCCGCGCCTGGGCGCGGATCGATAGCGCACTGCGTATTGCGTAGCGGCCCACCTTGCGCCACATGTAAAGCGGAACGCCGCCTTCTGTGCGGCGAAAGCGCATGACGGATTTCGAGCGCTGGAAGCCCTTGCGCATCAGGTAGGGGAGCGTCAGCCGCTCGCCGTCGACGTAGTGATACTGGACGATGGCGGGCGCATAGCGCAGCACGGCGCCCTGACGCATGGCCCGACGCACCCATTCCAGGTCTTCGGCTCCGCCCAGGTCGTGGCCGGTGGGGCCGAGCTCGGTGAGGAATGGGCCGGTGCTGCGCGTGACGTCGAGCCGTGCAACCAGGTTGCCGCCGCCCGGGATGGAGCCGTCGAGGTCGATGCGTATCGGCTCGCCGCCCTGGTCATATCTGGGCACCGGCAGCGGGTAGATCCGATATGGCCCGGCGTCGTGCACCCATTCGGGTTCGCTGCCATCCCAGTCGGGCAGAATGCGCCCGCAGATCAACCCGGCTTCCGGCCAGGTGCGCGCCGCTTCGGCGACGCCGACGAGGTAGCCCTCGTCGACCCGATGATCGTCATCGACGAAGGCGACCACCGGCGAGGTGAGCATCGGCAGGGCGCGATTGAGCGCATGGGACTTGCCGGGCGTGGGTTCGGCGATCCAGTCGAGCGGCAGCATGTCTGCACCCGGCGGGTAGTTCGACAGGAAGTCGTGCGTGCCATCGGTGCAGGCGTTGGCCACGACGAAAATCCGAAGGTCGGCGTTTTCCGGGCGGCGTGCCGCGTTGAGCGAGGCGATGGCCTTGCCCAGGAGTTCGACGCGATTGTGCGTGCAGATCAGCACCGTGATCTGCAGTGGGGCGTTCGGAGTCGTCATACCGCCTTGTTCATCGTCATGGCCAGCAACAGGCCCAGCATCAGGCGGCCGCGGCCGAAGGGTGAGATGCAAAGACCCGTGAGGGCGTCGCCGAGAGCCTCTCGTCGCCGGCCGGATCGCCAGGCCCATTTGGCGAAGTCCGACAACATGCCGGCGTACGCATGGCGCCAGAAGGCACCCTGCTTCGGACGCGGCAGCAGCGCACGGTTCTTGCGCATGACCGCGATCGCCGCGGACCGCATCACGTCGAGGTTGCCGCTCATGCTGCCGGGCCGTTTCAGGATGACGGCATGTGGTTCGTTGACGCAGGCGTAGGCGCCGACGGCGGCCAGTCGCATCCACATGTCGATGTCTTCGAGGCTGCGCAGGCTTTCGTCGAAACCGCCGGTACGACTGAAGGCATCGCGGCGTGCCATCACCGCCGAGCCACTGCCGGCGACGTGCGCATTGGTGGCGAAGATCGCCTCGAGCGTGGGCAAGGGGCTCGATGCGCAGGCCCACTCGCCGAGTCGCTCGCCGTCGGGGGATTCGATACGGGCGGCCGTCGAGCAGAAGACCAGATCGGTATGGGCCGTCATCAGCTCGACCTGGCGCGCGAGCTTTTCGGGCAGCCACCAGTCGTCGGCGTCGAGGAAGGCGACGTAGCGGCCCCGAGCCGCATCGATGCCGGCATTGCGGGCGCTGCTGAGGCCGCCGTTCGGCTTGCCGACGATGCGGACCCGGTCGCCGTAGCTCTGGAGCACGACCCGGGTGTCGTCGGTGCTGCCGTCATCGGCGACGATCAGCTCGAAGTCGTCAAAGGTCTGCGCCAGCACACTGTCGATGGCGCGACTGACGCACCAGGCGGCGTTGTAGGCGGGGATGACGACGCTGACCGCCGGTGCTGCGTCACGCATCCGGGTCGTACCCCATTTCGCGCATCAGCGGCGCGATCGTCGGCAGGATGCGCTCGATCGCCTCTGGATTGTTCTCCTTCCATTTCTGCCGGGCGGGCTTGCCTTTCACCACGCTCGTCGGGCGGGCGACGAGGCCGGCGCAGTACGCCTTCATGTCGTCGGAAAAGGGGACACCCAGGCGCTCGAACACCTCGCGGAACATCTCCACCGGGCGCTCGAAGATGTCTTCGTACCGCACCTGGATCCACTGCCCGGCTGGCAACTGGCGCGCGGCGTCGAGCGCCAGGCGGTTCATGCTGAGCCACTGGAAGGCGCAGACTTCCTCGAGCGAGGCGTGGTTGTAGTCGCGCCAGCCTGGGGGCAGGAAGAAGTGCCATTCGCGGAATTCGCCGCCGTTGATCGCAACCGGATCGGGTGAGGGGCCGAGGAACTTCTCCAGTCCGAAGCCGCCGTCGGTGCGCCCGAGGCGCCAGCCGTCCATCATCGAGCTGACGTTGTCGCGGCCGTCGCGCTGGATGAAGACGAACCTTGCCTTTGGGAAGAGTTCGTGCAGATAGCCAACCCGCATCGTGTTGATGCAGGTCTTGTCGAGCACCGGGCCAGCACCGAGGCGGGCGTAGAAGTACGCCAGCGCTCGGTCGCGGTGTTCGGGGCGCGCCTCGGACGCGTCGACGGCCTCCGACGCCCAGCCGTTGTTGAGCGGACCGCGCAGGCTGTTCCAGAACTGCGGCAGTTCATAGTCGAAGTGCAGGAAATGGCCGGATGCGGCAATGGTCTCGAACGTGACTGTGGTGCCAGAGCGTGAGCAGCCGATGACGAAGACGGGGTCGGGCGAAAGGGGGCGCGCGAGGGACCAGTACCTTTCCCTCGCCATGAGCTGTATCGCCTGTAGGTTCTTGCGCCGGATTTCCGGGTCGAGGAGCTTGTGTATCCTGCTGATCGTTGAAAACATGCAGAAATCCAGCGGGCAGGCGACCCGCTTGTCATTGATTGTGAGGTCAGGCGGAGGTCTGACGCTGGGAATAACCCACCATGCAGCCCAAGGTATTGGCAGCGGTCATTGTCTGCCGGACAGCGCCGGTCCGCCCGGCCAGCGTCATCAGCATGGCCCGAACACCTTGCTGCATGAATTGAAGGAGCAGGAACGGGGGGACTCCCATGACCGTCCGTGGA
>JAFEEP010000332.1 GCA_018241045.1 Pseudomonadota bacterium
GCCGTGCGTGGAGCCCTTCGTTGATTCGCGGATCGAACGCCGTGTGCATCAGTGCACGCATTAGGGATTCTTGGTATCCCAATGGTTAATGCGGCAAAGCATTCACGCCGCGCTTGTGGCGGCCCCGGCAAGGCCCTAGATGGGGCCGATGTCTTCCGAAATCCTCGACAACCGCGGGCGTGGCCAGGCCAGCTGGAACT
This sequence comes from Pseudomonadota bacterium, assembly GCA_018241045.1. GTDB lineage: Bacteria > Pseudomonadota > Alphaproteobacteria > Sphingomonadales > Sphingomonadaceae > Novosphingobium. The sequence continues at coordinate 201 of JAFEEP010000332.1, forward strand.
GGCCTAGCGTCCATCCCGAAGGTCGCAAGTTCGCCCTTGCTGCCGCCGCCGCTTCGGCTTTTTGCGCCTTCATGGCGTGGGAAACGCTGGCCTGGCCATTGGGGGCGCTGGTGCTGTGCATTGCCGCCTTTTTTCGCGATCCGCAGCGCGTCACCCCGCGCGGCGACAACTTCATCGTCGCCCCGGCGGACGGGCTGATCACCCTGATCAAGAAATGCGAGCCGCCGCGCGAATTGCAGGTCGATGACGGTAGCGGCATTCCCGGCATGACCGCAGAGCCGGTCACCCGCATCTCGATCTTCATGTCGGTGTTCGATGTCCATATCAACCGCACCCCGATCGCCGGAACGGTGCGGCGAGTGGTCTATATCCCCGGCAAATACCTTAACGCCGATCTCGACAAGGCGAGCGAGGAGAACGAGCGGCAGCACATCCTCGTCGAACGCGGCGATGGCCTGAAGGTCGGTTTCACGCAGATCGCCGGGCTGGTGGCGCGGCGTATCGTGCCCTTCGTCAAGCCGGGCGACATACTCGCGGCGGGACAGCGGGTGGGGCTGATCCGTTTCGGCAGCCGCGTCGATGTGTATCTTCCCGCAGGGACCGAGCCTGCGGTTCTGCTCGGGCAGAAGACCGTAGCCGGTGAAACCGTGCTCGCGGTGGTGGGGCAACAGCCGCTGATCGAGGGCGTTTCGCAATGAACGACCGGCGTTTGCCGGGCGGGCTGACCTTGCGGGCGCTGGTTCCAAACGCGATCACTGCGGCCGCTTTGTGCGCCGGGCTGACCGGGATACGCTTTGCGATCACCGGCGACTATCACATGGCCGTGGCTGCGGTGATCCTTGCCGGAGTGCTTGACGGCATCGACGGGCGGATCGCACGGCTGCTCAAGGCGCAGTCGCGGTTCGGGGCCGAGCTTGACAGTCTGGCCGACAATGTCTCGTTCGGGGTTGCGCCCGCGCTGGTCCTGTTCATGTGGTCGCTTCAGCAGGTGCCACGGCTCGGATGGTTCGCGGCGCTGGCCTTCGCCGTCAGCATGGCGCTGCGCCTGGCGCGGTTCAATGCGCGGATCGACATGGCCGATGAGCCACGCAAGGCGGCAGGGTTCCTCACCGGGGTTCCCGCGCCGGTCGGAGCCGGGCTGGCCTTCCTGCCGATGTATCTGGCGTTCACCACCCAGTTGCCGATGTGGCAGGACCCGCGCGTGGTCGCGCCATGGCTGGTGGTGATCGCGCTGCTGACGATCTCCAACCTGCCAACATTGAGCTGGGGCAAATTGCGCCCGCGTCGCAGCCTGCGGCTCGAGGTGATCCTGCTGGTCGGCGTCCTCGCGGCCGCCGCGCTGACCGAACCGTGGTGGACCCTGGTCGGGATTTGCGCGGTCTATCTGCTGACGGTCCCGTTCGGCTTGATCCTCTACGCCCGGGTCAGGCGGCGGCGCGCAGGCCCTGGGCTGCCGGGCGACGCGGCCTGAGCGGCAGCGCCACGACCTTGCCGTCGTCATAGCACACGATGGTCTCGATAATCCGAATCCGCACCGCCGCCGTATCGCTGCACAGCGCCAGGTCGCGCCGCAGGCCTGCGATGCGCGGCAGGGCGCCGTGCAGGCTGGCGGCGATCACCGCAGTGGCGGCAACGGCCAGGCAGGCAAAGAGAGAGGCGATCGCAAAAGTCAGCATGGGTCCGTCCTTCGCTGCGACCCTGATCACAGCCTTGTGAACAGGGTGTTGATACCTTGTGGATAAGTGAAAACCCTACTAAGCGTTGCCTATCCGTTCGATACCGCACTTGTTCTCTATTTGTTCCGTTACGTCAAGCGGCAAAATGCAATGGCAGTCGCGCATTGCTGTAACGGCAGAGGCAAATTAACGCTGGATTCCGAAGCGCAAGGCGGGTAAGGGCGCGCGGCTTGCGGGTGAAACGGCGGTTTTCGGCGCTTCGCGACGCGCAGGCAAATCCACATGGGAAGCACCCAACACCGGTGCCGCAGCGGGCTTTTCCGCACGGTTCCAGCTTCCCAGAGGTCAAACCGGAAGGAATTGAATTATGGCGGCTCCCACCGTCTCCATGCAGCAATTGATCGAGGCCGGCGCGCACTTCGGCCACCAGACCCACCGCTGGAACCCGCGGATGAAGCCGTACATCTTCGGCGCCCGCAACGGTATCCACATCCTTGACCTGTCGCAGACCGTGCCGCTGTTCGCCCGCGCGCTCGACTTCGTCGACGCCACTGTCCGCGCTGGCGGCAAGGTGCTGTTCGTCGGCACCAAGCGCCAGGCCCAGCAGCCGATCGCCGATGGTGCGCGCGCTTGCGGCCAGCACTTCGTCAACCACCGCTGGCTGGGCGGGATGCTCACCAACTGGAAGACCATCAGCCAGTCGATCAAGCGGATGAAGACGCTCGAGGAACGCCTGTCGGGCGACACCGCTGGCCTGACCAAGAAGGAAGTGCTCCAGCTGACGCGCGAGCGCGACAAGCTTGAGCTGTCGCTTGGCGGCATCCGCGACATGGGCGGCATTCCCGACGTGATGTTCGTGATCGACGCCAACAAGGAAGAGCTGGCGATCAAGGAAGCCAACGTGCTGGGCATTCCGGTCGTTGCGATCCTCGATTCGAACGTCTCGCCCGATGGCATTGCATTCCCGATTCCGGCCAACGATGACGCCAGCCGCGCGATCCGTCTCTATTGCGAGGCGGTTGCCGCCGCCGCGACCAAGGGCCATCGCGAAGGCGTGGTCGATTCGGGCGCGGACATCGGCGCGATGGAAGAAGCTCCGGTCGAAGTGGCAGTGGTCGAGGTTCCGGCCGGTGACGAGATCACCGTCGAGGAAACCGCGACCGAGGCATGAGCCGCAAAGGCGGTTTGCGTCACAATCCTGTAGCGTGCCGGGGCCATTGGCCCTGGCCGCAAGACCTATTCAAGAAGGACAAGTCAAATGGCCTATACCGCCACTGACGTGAAGAACCTGCGCGAACGCACTGGCGCGGGCATGATGGACTGCAAGAAGGCGCTCGACGAATCGGGCGGCGATTTCGAAGCCGCGGTTGATGCGCTGCGTGCCAAGGGCCTGGCTGCCGTTGCCAAGAAGTCCAGCCGTACCGCGGCCGAGGGCCTGGTCGGCGTCGCCGTCTCGGGCACCAAGGGCGTTGCGGTCGAGGTCAACTCGGAAACCGACTTCGTCGCCAAGAACGACCAGTTCCAGGACTTCGTGCGCAAGACCACCGAAGTCGCGCTGGGCCAGTCATCGGACGATGTCGAAGCGCTCAAGGCCGCGGCCTATCCGGGCGGCGGCACCGTGGCCGACACGCTGACCCAGAACGTCGCGACCATCGGTGAAAACCAGCAGGTCCGCCGGATGAAGACCGTTGCGGTCAAGAACGGCGTGGTCGTGCCCTATATGCACAACGCCGCCGCGCCGAACCTCGGCAAGATCGGCGTGCTGGTCGCGCTGGAAAGCGAAGCGGGCGCCGACGTGCTCGAACCGCTGGGCAAGCAGATCGCCATGCACATCGCCGCGGCCTTCCCGCTGGCGCTCAACGCCGATGGCCTCGACGCCGAAATGATCGCCCGTGAACGCAAGATCGCGGCGGAAAAGGCGGCTGAAAGCGGCAAGCCAGCCGAGGTCCAGGCCAAGATGGTCGATGGCGCGGTGGCCAAGTTCGCCAAGGACAACGCCCTGCTGTCGCAGCTTTTCGTCATGGACAACAAGACTCCGGTCGCCCAGGTGGTCGAACAGGCCGGCAAGGCCGCTGGCGCCAAGATCGAGCTGGTAGACTATGTCCGTTTCCAGCTTGGTGAAGGCATCGACAAGGTCGAAACCGACTTCGCCGCCGAAGTCGCGGCTGCTGCCGGCCTGAACTGAGCCGAAGCTGAATTGCGAAAGGGCGTGCCGGAAGGCGCGCCCTTTCGTTTGCCCGCGGCCCTTGGCATCGCCACCCCATCGGTATAAGGCGCCTCAAACCTTTCCGAGAGCGATGCAATCCGATGTCGAGGCCAGAATACAAGCGCATCCTGCTCAAGCTTTCGGGCGAAGTGTTGATGGGCAACCAGCAGTTCGGGATCGATCCGGATTTCGTTGCCGAACTGGCGCGCGAGGTGAAGGAAGCGCAGGAATCCGGCCTTGAAATCTGCCTGGTGATCGGCGGCGGCAACATCTTTCGCGGCATGGCCGGCGCGGCGCGCGGAATGGATCGTGCCCAGGCCGACTACATGGGTATGCTGGCCACGGTGATGAACGCGCTGGCGATGCAGAACGCGCTCGAGCAGATCGGGGTTCACACTCGCGTCCAGAGCGCGGTACAGATGGACCAGGTCTGTGAGCCGGTGATCCGCCGTCGTGCAGAACGGCATCTCGAAAAGGGCCGGGTGGTGATCTTCGCCGCCGGGGTCGGGGCACCCTATTTCACTACGGACAGCGGCGCGGCGCTACGCGCGGCGGAAATGCAGTGCGACGCCTTGCTCAAGGGCACTTCGGTCGATGGGGTCTATGACAGCGATCCCAAAACAAATCCGCAGGCAAAGCGTTACGATACAGTTGATTACGACACGGTTCTGGCGGACAACCTGAAGGTGATGGACGCCTCGGCCGTGGCGCTGTGCCGCGACAACAATATTCCCATCGTCGTCTTCTCGATCCGCGAAAAGGGCAACCTGGCCAAGGTGCTGCGCGGCGAGGGGACGCAAACAGTAGTCAGGAAGGGCTGAACCATGGCCAAGTACGACAAGGCTGATCTCGAACGCCGGATGAAGGGTGCGGTGGAATCGCTGCGCCACGACCTGGGCGGACTGCGCACGGGCCGCGCCAACACCGCGTTGCTCGATCCGATCACGGTCGAGGTCTATGGTAGCCAGATGCCCCTGAACCAGGTCGCCACCGTTTCAGCGCCCGAACCGCGCCTGCTGTCGGTGCAGGTCTGGGACAAGTCGAACGTCACCCCGGTTGAAAAGGCGATCCGATCGGCCGGGCTGGGGCTCAACCCGATCAACGACGGCAACAACATCCGCTTGCCGATCCCGGACCTCACCGAGGAGCGCCGCAAGGAACTGGCCAAGCTCGCGCACCAGTATGCGGAAAAGGCCCGCATCGCGATCCGCAACGTCCGCCGCGACGGGATGGACAACCTCAAGGCCGACGAAAGCAAGAAGGAAATCTCCGAAGACGACCGCAAGCGCGGCGAAACCGAGGTGCAGAAGCTGACCGACGACCTGATCAAGCAGGCCGACGAGGTTGCGGCGCAGAAGGAACAGGAAATCCTCGGACGGTGACGAACGAGCGCGCCCCTGCAGGCGCGCGTCACGTCGCCATCATCATGGATGGCAACGGGCGCTGGGCCAAGAAGCGCCACTTGCCGCGCGCCGTGGGGCATCAGCGCGGGGTCGAGGCGGTGCGCGCGCTGGTTCGCGCCGCGCGCCAGATGGGGCTTGAGGCGCTGACGCTCTATGCCTTCTCGACCGAAAACTGGCGGCGGCCGGAGGAAGAGGTTTCCGCGCTGTTCGGCCTGCTCAAGCGCTATATCCGGGAGGATTTGGCCGAGTTCGTCGAGAACAATGTTCGGTTGCATATCATCGGTAATTACAAGGCGTTGGCACCCGATGTTGTCGCATTGCTTGATGATGCCCTGGAGCGCACCGCGCACAATGACGGGACCACGCTCGCCGTCGCGCTCAACTATGGCTCGCAGGACGAGATCGCGCGGGCTGCGGCGCGGGCTGCAGCCAAGGGGCCGATCACACCCGAGGCGATCGAGGCTGAGCTTGATACGGCGGGTCTGCCCCCGCTCGACCTGCTGATCCGCACCTCGGGCGAGTTGCGACTGTCGAACTTCCTGCTGTGGCAGGTCGCCTATGCCGAATTGTGGTTCACCGACGTGCTTTGGCCCGATTTCACCCCCGACCACCTGCGCGAGGCGCTGGACCAGTTCGGCCAGAGGGAGCGACGCTATGGCGGGCGCTGAACCGAAGAAATCCGACCTCGGTGTGCGCACCGCCTCGGCGCTGGTCATGGTCGCGATTGCCGGGACAGCCTTGTGGCTGGGCGGTTCGGTCTGGGCCGTGTTGGTCGCGATGATCGCGACTGGTGTCTATTATGAGTGGTCGCAACTGGTTCAACGGTTCGAGCCGGGGCTGGGCGGGCGGATCGTGTGGATGAGCGCCGGGTTCGTCTATCTCGCCATGGCCGCGTTCCTGTTGCTGTTCCTGCGCATGGGAACGTACGGAATCGCCCGGGCGCTGCTGCTGGTGACGATGGTCATCGCGATCGACGTGGGGGCCTATTTCGCCGGGCGCACTTTTGGCGGGCCCAAGATCGCCCCCAGCATCAGCCCGTCGAAGACCTGGGCTGGATTGTTCGGCGGGATGGCGGGCGCGGCAACGGTGCTGTGCGCCTATCTCTACTGGTTCCTGTGCTTTGATCCCGCGTTCGGACACTGCGCGCTGCGCTCACTCGATATGGCGCTGCCACGCGCGCTGCTGGGCGGGGCGGTCTTCGCGGTGGTCGCGCAGGCGGGCGATTTCTTCGAAAGCTGGATGAAGCGCCGCGCGGGCGTCAAGGATTCGGGCACCCTGATCCCGGGCCACGGCGGGCTGTTCGATCGGGTCGACGGGCTGCTGGCGGTATGCTTCGTCCTCGGCGCGGTGCTGCTGCTGTTCCATGGCCACGATCTCGCGCAGATCGGCGGTCAGCCGCGATGACCCGAGCGATCACCATTCTTGGCGCGACCGGCTCGATTGGCGCCTCGACGCTCGACCTTATCCGGCGCGAACGCGACAAGTGGCGCGTGGTTGCGCTGACCGCCAATTGCCAGGCGGTCGAACTGGCGAGGTTGGCGCGCGAGTTCTCGGCCGAAGTGGCGGTGGTCGCTGACGAGACTTGTCTGCCAGATTTACGCGAGGCGCTGGCCGGATCGGGCATTGCTGCCGCGGGCGGCGCTGCCGCCCTGGTTGAGGCCGCAACGCGTCCGGCCGACATCACCGTGGCCGCGATCGTTGGTGGCGCGGGGCTTGCCCCGACCATGGCGGCGATCGAACAAGGTCGCTCGGTCGCGCTGGCCAACAAGGAGGCGCTGGTTTCGGCCGGTGACGTCATGATGGCAGCAGTCGCCCGGCACGGCACCACGCTGCTGCCGATGGACAGCGAACACAACGCGATCTTCCAGTGCCTGGCCGGCAACGATCCCGCCCATGTCCGCTCGATCACCCTGACCGCCAGCGGCGGCCCGTTCCGCGAATGGAGCGCGGCGCAGCTTGCCGTGGCCACTCCCGAACAGGCGGTGCGGCACCCCAATTGGGACATGGGCGCCAAGATCAGCGTCGACAGCGCGACGATGTTCAACAAGGGGCTTGAACTGATCGAGGCGTTCCACCTCTTTCCGGTGGGACTCGATGCCTTGCGGATCGTGGTTCATCCGCAGTCGGTGGTGCATTCGATGGTCGAATACCGCGATGGATCGACCCTGGCGCAGCTCGGGCCTTCGGATATGCGGGTGCCGATCGCATCGTGCCTCGCCTGGCCAGGGCGGATGGACACGCCCTGCGCCCCGCTCGATCTTGCCGCGCTGGGGGAGCTGACCTTCCGCGCGCCGGACGAGGTGCGCTTTCCCGCCACCCGCCTGTGCCGCCAGGCTGCGGAAGCGGGCGGGGCGATCCCGGCGGTGCTCAATGCCGCGAACGAGGTGGCCGTCGCCGCCTTTCTTGCCGGACACCTGCCGTTCACCCGCATTTCGGTAATGGTCGAGGAACTGTTGGGCCGCTATGCTCCACCCGCACCGACCACGCTTGACCAGGTCATCGCGGTCGATGCCGAGGCGCGCAGTCATGCGCGCCGGTTGCTGGAGCTGGTTTGAGACAATGCAGATGCCGTTCATGGTGACCGCCATTCTGGCGTTCTTCCTGGTGCTGGGCCCCCTGGTGGTATTGCACGAGTTGGGCCACTATCTGGCCGGGCGGCTGTTCGGCGTGCGTGCGGACGCCTTCTCGATCGGGTTCGGCAAGGAATTGTGGGGCCGCACCGACAAGCACGGTACGCGGTGGAAGATCTCGGCGATCCCGATGGGCGGTTACGTCCAGTTCGCCGGGGACATGAACGCGGCGGGGCAGATCGATCCTTCCTTGCAGGGCGCTGATGCCACGGTTCTCAAGGGCACGTTCCCTGGCGCCAAGCTGTGGCAGCGGGCACTGATCGTCTTTGCCGGCCCCTTCACCAACTTCGCCATCGCCGTGGTGATCTTCGCCGGTTTTGCGATGGCTTACGGAATCCGCGTGACCCCGCCGGTGATCGGGGATTTCGCCCCCCATTCTGCGGCGCAGGCGGCGGGCCTGCAGATCGGCGACCGGATCATCGAGATCGATGGCGCGCCGATCAACGATTTCACCCAGATCGCCCGCAAGGTCCTGCTCTATCCCGGCGCGACGATCACCGTGGTTGCCGAGCGTCAGGGGAAAACCTTCGCGCTTCCGGTTACCCTGGCCAGTCAGACCGAGAAAGACGGCTTCGGGGGCGAGGCGCGCAAAGGTATGCTCGGCATTGCCAGCGTCAAA
>JAFEEP010000333.1 GCA_018241045.1 Pseudomonadota bacterium
TGATCGGTCGGGTGAAGCCCGGTCAACACGCGCTATGGTCGTGCTGGTGCAGTCGCTGGGACTTCGTTTATGTCGCATGGGCGCGCTGGGGCGCGAAGATATTGCGGCGCCTTGACGGGACGTTCCTCCTCCCGATCTATCTGCGCGCGATGGGACTCAAGATCGGGCGCCGCGCGGTTCTCGGTCCGCAATTCGCGCAGGTGGTCGATCCCGATATGATCGAAATCGGCGACGGCGCTACGGTCAGCGCGATGTTCCAGGCGCACACCTTCGAGGACCGCGTCTTGAAGGTCGGCAAGGTCAGGATAGAAGCTCATTCCACTGTCTCGCGCGGCACAGTGCCGTTATACGGCGCGACCGTCGGCGCAGGCACACACGTTGGTCCGCACAGCGTGATCATGAAACAGGAACACTTGCTGCCGGGTCTGCGCTATCAGGGCGTGCCGACCAAGGTGATGGGCAGCGAGGCGGCCTAGATCGACAAGTCTCCGCCAAGCGCGATGGAGCGCCACGCGGTTGGCGTGGCGCCGCAGTATGCCTCGGCGCTCGGCAAGAACGCTACTTGCCAGACGCTGGTATCGGTGACGCTGGCATCGCGCGAGGTCCGGGTGATGGTAAGGTCGCGCTTGTTCCTGCCGGAGAGTTGGACAGCATCTGCCGAGCGAGGAAGTCTGGCTCGTCGGCGAACATCGCTCCACCGGCGAGCGCAGGTACTGCCTCTCCAACCTGCCCGCCGACCCTTCAAACCAATATCTGCCAAAGCGGTGATAGGCCAGGGTGAGCGAAGGAATGTGTCCATCGGCTGGCGTTCCCCGTTCCAGGCTCTATGGAGCCAAGATGGATTGCCCTTTGCCAAAGTCGCCGCCAATCCTCCAGGTGGCGGCGCTTTACCGCTTCGCCCGCTTCGAGGATTGTGCTGGCCTGCGCGCACCGCTTGAGCGCCTGTGCCGCGATCAGCAGGTGCGCGGGACGCTGCTGCTCGCGCCGGAAGGGATCAACGGCACAATCGCTGGCAGCGAAGCAGCGATTGCACGGGTGGTGAATCATATCCGATCGTTGCCAGACTGCGCAGACCTTGACGTCAAGCTGTCGACTGCAACGGTCATGCCCTTCCATCGCCTGAAAGTCCGGCTGAAGCGTGAGATCGTGACGATGGGCGAGGGCGACATCGATCCGCGAACCAGCGTCGGGACCTATGTGGAGCCGGAGGCGTGGAATGCGCTGATCACCGCGCCTGACACCATCGTGATCGACACGCGCAATGACTATGAGGTTGCGATCGGCACCTTCGCTGGCGCTATTGACCCCAAGACGACCAGCTTTCGCCAATTCCCGGAATGGTTCCGCCAGCAGCGCGAGGAACTGCTCGGCCAGGGTCGGCGGCTGAAAGTCGCGATGTTCTGCACCGGCGGCATCCGCTGCGAGAAATCGACGGCCTTCCTCAGGCAGGAGGGCATCGACGAAGTCTATCACCTGAAGGGCGGCATCCTCAAATACCTGGAAACAACGGCCGAAGAACACAGCCTCTGGCAGGGGGAATGCTTTGTCTTCGACGAGCGGGTGGCCGTAGGGCATGGCCTCGCCAAGGGCACCCACACCTTGTGCCGGGCCTGTCGCCGCCCGTTGAGTTCGCAAGACCGCCAATCTGTCTATTATGAAGAAGGTGTTAGCTGCGCCACCTGCCATGCCGAGCGAACCGAGGAGCAGCGTGCCTCCAACCGGGAGCGGCATCGCCAGGAACACCTCGCCATCGCCCGAGGCGCGAGCCACCTCGGCACCAGGCAGCGACAATAACTGCCCCGTCCGCTGCAGGACCGCCCGGTCCGCGCCGACGTCGAGGTGTCCTTGAGCTTGATGCCGGCCGGGGCACGGGATTGGTGCGGCAAAAGAGCGCGACAATGGCCATCGGGTAACCGGAAACGTTGCTCGCTCCGGTGAGTATCTGCAAACCGGAACTGCACGGGGTGCAGGCGTGCCAGCCACCCCGCTTCGTGATGCTGCACTACATATGCCAGATATTGACCCCGTGCCGACTATCTGGAGGGCAAGAGCTTTCCGAAAATGCGTGGGCGCGATGCAGCCAGTGAACAAGGGTTCTGGAGATTCTGCGAAGGGGCGGCGGTTTGGTCGGGACGTGTTGGAAAAGGGGCGGAGGCTTCGTTCAGGATTGGCCATCCCTGCGGTCCACAAGATCCAGGGCGACATCGACGATCATGTCCTCTTGCCCGCCGACCATCTTGCGGCGGCCAACCTCGGCGAGGATCGTGCGGGTGTCGATGCCGTAGTCGGCGCTGGCCTTTTCGGCGTGGCGCAGGAAGCTGGAATAGACCCCGGCATAGCCGAGGGTCAGCGTCTCGCGGTCGACGCGGACCGGGCGGTCCTGCAGCGGACGGACCAGATCTTCGGCCGCATCCATCAGCGCGAAGAGGTCGCAGCCGTGGTTCCAGCCCATGCGGTCTGCCGCGGCGATGAACACCTCGAGCGGCGCATTGCCCGCGCCCGCGCCCATCCCGGCAAGGCTGGCATCGATCCGCACCGCGCCGTTCTGCACCGCGACGATAGAGTTCGCCACGCCAAGGCTGAGGTTGTGGTGGGCGTGGACCCCGCGTTGGGTCTCGGGTTTCAGCACCCGGTCATAGGCGGCAAGCCGGGCGGCATATTCGTCCATGTTCATCGCCCCGCCGCTGTCGGTGACATAGACGCAATGCGCGCCGTATTCCTCCATCAACAGGGCCTGCTGGGCCAGCGCCTCGGGGCTGGTCATATGGCTCATCATCAGGAAGCCCGAAACGTCCATCCCGAGCCCGCGCGCTGCCTCGATGTGCTGTTTGCTGACATCGGCTTCGGTGCAATGGGTTGCGATCCTGACCGAGCGCACCCCCATCTCGTAGGCGTGCTTGAGATCGTGAACCGTGCCAATCCCGGGCAGCAGCAGCGTGGTCAGCACCGAATGCTCGAGCACTTCGGCCACGGCGCCGATCCAGTCCAAATCGGTGTGGGCGCCAAAGCCGTAGTTGAAGCTGGAGCCTTGCAGGCCGTCGCCATGCGCGACCTCGATCGCATCGACTTTTGCAGCGTCGAGCGCCCTGGCGATCGCCCGGACGTGATCGAGCCCGTATTGATGGCGGATCGCGTGCATCCCGTCGCGCAGGGTGACGTCCTGGATGTAGAGCTTGGTCTGGGTGGGGTCGAAGGTCATGCCGCCATCCTTTCGGCAATGCGTTCGGCGGTCTTGAGCGCTGCCGAGGTCATGATGTCGAGATTGCCTGCGTAGGCAGGCAGGTAGTGCGCCGCGCCCTCGACCTCGAGGAACACCGAGACCTTGAGCCCGGTGAACTCCGTTTGACCAGTCTTGGCCATCTCGGGAATGCGCAGCGGGCGGTTGGAGCCGAAATGCTCGAACTGCACCGCCTGCTTGAGCCGGTAGCCAGGGACATAGCCCTGCACTTCGGCAACCATGTCGTCTACCGATTTGCGGATGGCGTTCTGATCGGCCTCGTCGCACAGGCAATAGACCGTATCGCGCATGATCAGCGGCGGTTCGGCCGGGTTGAGCACGATGATCGCCTTGCCGCGGGTCGCGCCGCCGACCTTCGTGATCGCTTCGCTAGTCGTCTCGGTGAACTCGTCGATATTGGCGCGGGTGCCGGGGCCAGCGCTCTTGCTGGAAATCGAGGCGACGATCTCGCCATAGTGAACCCTGGCGACGCGGTTGACCGCCGCGACGATCGGGATCGTCGCCTGCCCGCCGCAGGTCACCATGTTGACGTTGGGGGCATCGAGATTGGCCGCGCCGTTGACCGGCGGGATCACATAGGGGCCGATCGCCGCCGGGGTGAGGTCGATCATCCGCTTGCCCGCGGCCAGCACCAGCTCGCTGTTGCGCTTGTGCGCCCCGGCTGAAGTGGCGTCGAAGACAATCTCGACCTCGCCAAACTCGGGCATGGCGAGCAACCCGTCGATCCCTTCGTGCGTTGTCGCCACGCCCATCCGCTGCGCGCGGGAAAGGCCATCCGATGCCGGATCGATCCCGACCATCGCGCCCATCTCCAGCGTGTCGGACAGGCGCATGACCTTGATCATCAGATCGGTGCCGATGTTGCCGGAACCGATGATTGCAACCTTGGTTCTTGCCATGATCAGGCTCCCGCGAAAGTGAACGAACAGGCACCGATCCCGGCGATCTCGACGCGGACTTCATCGCCGACCTTCAGCGCAACCATCGGCCCCAACGCACCGGCGAGAAGAATGTCCCCGGTCTGCAGCGGTTCGCCCCGCTCGGCCAGGGTCCGTGCCAGCCACGCGGCGGCGTTGAGAGGATTGCCCATCACTGCCGCACCGACGCCGGTCGAAGCCACGTCGCCGTTGACCGCCATGGCCATAGCAGCACCTTCGAGGTCGAGCACGGCGAGCGGCAGCCCGGCGTCTGCCAGCACGAAGAACGCCGATGAACCGTTGTCCGCCACGGTATCGGCGAACGTGATCTTCCATTCGGCAATCCGGCTGTCGACGATCTCGATCGCGGCGTGGACCGTGGCGACTGCCGCCGCGACCTGATCGGAGGTGGTATCGGGCGAAGGCAGGTCCGCGCCCAGCACGAAGGCAATCTCCGCCTCGGCCTTGGCCTGGATGCACCGCGCCGGATCGAGCCGTCCGCCATCGGCCACCCGCATATCCTCGAACAGCACACCGAAATCGGGCTGGTCGACCCCCAGTTGCTGTTGCACCGCCCTGGCGGTCAGCCCCGCCTTGCGCCCCACGATCCGCCGACCTTGCCTCTGCCAGAACCGGGTGTTGATCTCCTGCACCGCATAGGCGCCCGCTGCATCGGTCGGCGCAAGCCAGTCGCGCAGCGGGGCAACGACTTTGCCGCCATAGGCATCGCGCAGGGCGCGGGCGACCTGTTCCAGATCAGGGTTCATCTAGGCTCTCCTTGCGTTCCTTCTTAGGGCGCAGTCACCGGGAGGCCAGCACGAGGCACCGTTCAACTCTTGCTATATGAGAGTAAGTGTTCGAACTATCGAGCATGGCAACCCCCCAAGCCTCCACCCTGTCCAAGGGACTTGCCCTGCTCAGCGCGATCGCCCGCGATGATGGGTGCTCCAGCCTGACCGAAATCGCCCGCGCCTTGTCGTTGCCACTGGCGACGGCACA
>JAFEEP010000334.1 GCA_018241045.1 Pseudomonadota bacterium
CCGGGCCGGACAGCCATAGCGCTGTCCGGCCCGTTCGGCTTTTGGCAAGTGTTGTGCGGCAAAGGCTTGTCCACAGCCCATTCGATGCGATATTTCGATCCGATGCAGTTCGACCACGACCTTTTCCTGACGGCGCCCCGTGCCGCCGAAGACCCCGATGGCGGGGGCGAATCGGGCGGCCAGAACCAGGTCGGCGTCGCCACCAAGACCCGCGCCAAACCCAAGAAGCCCAGCCAGTTCAAAGTGCTGATGCTCAACGACGATTACACCCCGATGGAATTCGTCGTGATCTGCCTCAAGCGCTTCTTCGCCATGGACATGGAACAGGCCACCCGCGTCATGCTCCACGTCCACCAGAAGGGCGTCGGCGTCTGCGGGATCTTTCCCTACGAGATCGCCGAAACCAAGGTGAACCAGGTGATGGACTTTGCCCGCCAGAACCAGCACCCGCTGCAATGTACGCTGGAGAAGGCCTAGGCCGGATCGCGACTGCCTCGGGTGAATGCGAATACCCGCTCAGGCCAAGCGGCTCCGCGTCAAGCATGGGGTGACGGCCGGTTTGTTTGGGGGAGCGGACATTGCATTGAGTTCACTTGGGCCTAAGATACGCCGATGATTTTCAACGTGATTGATCGACGAACACGGCCACATCGTTGGCGCGAAGTAAACGCGATAATCGAAGCTACATCGCATGATAACGCATGTAAGGATGCCGATCAGCAGCCGCCGTCAGGTGATGACGTAACATACGATCAGATGGAAGACGTCTCGCTTCACGATGCGATTGTATGGGCTAGCGAACAGCCTTGCGCGGTAACGCTCTATATCTACGACAAGGGCGCAGGGACAATCTGACGCAAGTCGTAATTTTGTTGTCAATTGCCAGCGGCAAGGGATCGAACCTGCACCCGTTACCGGGACCGCTGTTGCGGTGCGTCTACCAATTCCGCAACGCTGGCGGTCCATGCTAACCGCATCGAACGCATTAATGCAACGACCGCAATGTTGCCGTGTCCGGACAGGCAGCTATCGGCGCAGCTGAATAGTCATCTGTCGCCGCACATCTATCCCACCCTACCCCACCGACGTCCCGAACAAGCTCCCGATCAGGTAGGTCGCGAGCATCGCCAGCGCACCCCAGAAAGCGACGCGGATCACGCCCTTGCTGACCGAGGCGCCGCCCGCCGCCGCGCCAATGCCGCCAAGCAGCATCAGGAAGCACAGCGCCGCGAGCGAGACGAGCAGCGGAATCTCGCCCAGTGGCAGCAGCACCGCCGCAACCAGCGGCAGCGCCGCGCCGACAGAGAACGTCGCCGCCGAGGTCAGCGCCGCCTGGATCGGGCGGGCGCGGTGCATTTCGGCAAGGCCCAGCTCGTCGCGCGCGTGTGCCCCCAGCGCGTCGTGCGCGGTAAGCGCCGCGGCAACCTGGCGGGCAAGGTCCTCCGACAGCCCGCGCGCGCGGTAGATACCGGTCAGTTCCTCCAGCTCGAACTCGGGCACTTCAGCCAGCTCGCGGCGTTCCTTGGCAAGGTCGGCGGCCTCGGTATCGGCCTGGCTCGACACCGAGACATATTCGCCCGCCGCCATCGACATTCCCCCCGCGACCAGTCCGGCCACCCCGGCGACCAGCACCTCGTGCTTCGCGCTCGCCGCCGCGGCGACGCCGACCAGCAGGCTGGCGGTGGAGACGATCCCGTCGTTGGCGCCGAGCACCGCGGCGCGCAGCCAGCCGATCCGTTCGACCGCGTGGTTTTCCGCAGGCTTGATTGCTTGATCGGCCATTGCGCGCTCCCAGTATCCGTGCCGCTTCCCTAACCGGCACCGGGCTTGTGCGCCAGCCGCCAATTCGCGCTTTCGCCCGTGCCAAGGCGCGGTTATGGAGGCCATTCCCGACCGGAACCTGACAGCGCCGCCTTGAAATTCCTTCCCGCCATCGATCGTTACATCCTGCGCCTGACGCTGGTGCCGATGGGTGCGGTGTTCCTCATCGCGGCATCGCTGCTGATCCTCGACAAGATGCTCAAGCTGTTCGACTTCGTCGCGGCTGAAGGCGGGCCGATCGGGGTGGTGTTCCGGATGCTCGCCAACCTGCTGCCCGAATATGCCAGCCTGGCGATTCCGCTGGGGCTGATGCTGGGCATCCTGATGGCCTTCCGCAAGCTGGCGACCACCAGCGAGCTCGACGTGATGCGCGCCGTCGGCCTCAGTTATACCCGGCTGCTGCGGATGCCCTATGCGCTCACGCTGATCCTTGCAGCCGTCAATCTGATGATCGTCGGCTATCTTCAGCCGCTGTCGCGCTATTGGTACGAACAACTCGATTTCGAGCTGCGCTCGGGCGCGCTGGGCGCTTCGATCAAGGTCGGCGAATTCACCACGCTGCAGGACAAGATGGCGCTGCGGATCGAACAGAGCCGCGATGAGGGGCGGCGGCTGATCGGAATATTCGCCCGGGTCAACAGCCCGCGCGGCGAGGTACTGACGATCAGCGCACGCGAAGGCCGGTTCCTCGCATTGAAGGACAATCCCGATACGATCATCCTGCGCCTGACCGATGGGCAGATCATCCAGGACGACCCCAAACAGACCCCGCGCGTGCTGACCTTTACCCGCCACGACCTGCCGATCGACCTGCCCGCGATCGAGAAATTCCGCCAGCGCGGCGGCAAGGATCGCGAATATGTCTTGCCCGAGCTGCTCAAGATCGGTTGGAACGACAAGGCCACCCAGCAAGCCCGCAACGAAAGCCGCGCCAGCCTGTCGTACCGCCTGGTCGAGGTGGTGATGATGCTGCTCTTGCCGTTGCTTGCGGTAGCGCTGGCGATCCCGCCCAAGCGATCGACCTCCTCGCTCGGGCTGTTCGTCTCGATCGTGATGGTCGTCGCCTATCACAAGATCAACGAATACGGGCAGGCCGTTGCCGCGCTCGGAAGGCTATCGCCGGTGGTGATCCTGTGGGGGCCGTTCCTGCTGTTCGCCGCGCTGATCGTGTGGATGTACTGGCGGGTCGCCTATGTCCCCGGCGGCCAGGCGATCGGCGCGCTCGAGAAGTTCGCCGGCAACCTTGGCAAATGGGTGCTGAAGCTGATCCGCCGCCGCACCGGCGGTTCGGTGGAGGCGAGCTGATGTTTGCCGCGATGTTCCCCTC
>JAFEEP010000335.1 GCA_018241045.1 Pseudomonadota bacterium
CACCCAGGGAAGTACCGCAAGCACCCCGTCCCGATAGGCACTCCCCACAATCAAATCGATCAACTGCGGAGCCAGTGCGACCAGGGCTGCGGCCCCAGTAAAGGCGAAAGTCGTGATCAATTCGCCATTTCGACGCATTTGCGCACCGGCTGCCTCGATGCCTTCTTGCTCCAAGCGGCGAGTTGCCAATGGATGCGCAGCCGTGTTGATGATGGTGAGGACCAAGCCAAGGGACTGTTGCGGAAGGTCGTAACCCACCGCATACACGCCCGCAGCAGCCTCATCGAGCAACCACGCGATAATCACTCGGTCTGAGCTCGCGATAACCCAGCCAAGGGCGAAGGTCACGACCAGCGGCAAACCGTAGGCGACGTAGTCACGGAATTGGTCGGACTCCGGCCACCGGGGCAGAACACCCCTCCAGGCACGAAGCCCAAATGAGCACCATGCGAGAACGGCGCCAAAAATCAAACCGGCCAGAGGTCCGTACGCCCCGAAGCCAAGCCACGCGAGCCAACCGCCAACGATGATCGCGAGCAGGCTTTTGCCGCCCATCAAACGGCCATAGCGCCCGGGTTGAAGTTGTGCGGACGCGAGTGTCAGATCCTGCTGCAACCATGCCTGTACCAAGGTCAGCGCCACACCAATGGCGAGCAGTCCGCGAAGGACAGGATCGGGCCAAA
Source organism: Pseudomonadota bacterium (assembly GCA_018241045.1). GTDB lineage: Bacteria > Pseudomonadota > Alphaproteobacteria > Sphingomonadales > Sphingomonadaceae > Novosphingobium. Next base: position 684 of record JAFEEP010000335.1, read on the forward strand.
GCAGTGCAACCAGACCGCCAGCAAGAAGCACGGCTGCAGCAAGCGCCAGAAACAGGGCAAGAACGGCTTCCTGCACTGCCCGCGGGTTGTCCCGGTGTGCTGGAATGAAACGGCCCAGGACCAGCCTCAGCCACTGAAACACCATTACGTCCACAAGACCTACGGTGGAGAGGACAAGCGAATAGCGTCCGAATTCCTCCGGCGCCATCAAGCGCGTATAGAGCGCCAAGGCTGCAAAGTTGACGAGCCCTGGAACCCCACGCGCAAAGAAGTAATAGAGACTATGGCGAAGCAGCATCGGGTCAATTACCGGCGGCGTCGACGCCGGTTTTCGTCAACGCCGGCTCGCGGACGCGGGAGAGGCCGACATACCAAGGCACCGCAGCGGCTATCCCGGCGTTGATATCGAAACGGGGCGCATAGCCGAGCAGCTTGCGGGCCTTTTCGATATCCGCCTGCGAGTGACGAACATCGCCTGCGCGGAAGTCCCGGTAAACGGGTGCTTTTTCGTAGATCACCCCTTGGACCGCGAGCGCTTCCTTCAGCGCACCAAAGAGCTGATTGAGGTTGGTACGCCCCCCCCACCGCCACGTTGTAGACCTGATTACGCGCAGCGTCGGAGGTGGCGACGGCGGCAAGGACGTTGGCCTGCACGGCGTTATCGACATAGCAGAAGTCGCGGCTGGTTTCGCCATCGCCGTTGATGAACACATCCTCGCCCTCGATCATCGAGGCGGCCCATTTCGGCACCACCGCGGCGTAGGCGCCGTCTGGATCCTGGCGCCTGCCAAAGACATTGAAGTAACGCAACCCGATGGTGGTGAAGCCGTAACTGCGGGCGAACACGTCCGCATAGAGTTCGTTCACATATTTGGTGACCGCGTAGGGCGAGAGCGGCTTGCCGATCAGGTCCTCGACCTTTGGCAACCCCGGGTGGTCGCCGTACGTCGAGCTGCTGGCCGCGTAGGTGAAGCTGCTTACCTTGGCGTCGCGTGCGGCGACGAGCATGTTCAGAAAGCCGTCGATGTTCGTCGCGTTGCTGGTGATGGGGTCGTTGAGGCTGCGCGGCACCGAACCCAATGCGGCCTGATGCAGGACGTAGTCCACGCCTTCGCAGGCACGCCTGCAGTCGTCCAGCGTGCGGATGTCGCCTTCAATGAAGGAAAAGCGCGCCCATTGTTCGGGCGCAACGAGCCCTTGCACCTCCTCGAGGTTGCGCTGGTGGCCGGTTGCGAAGTTGTCCAGGCCGACCACTCGCTGGTTGAGCTTGAGCAGGGTTTCCAGCAGATTCGACCCGATGAAGCCGGCGACGCCGCTAATGAGCCAGGTCTTCGGGTTCTTGGGGAGGTCGAGGCAAACTTCTTCGTAACGCGTCATGGGTGGCTCGATGGATGCAGCAAGGCGGGCTGACGCCCCGCATCGCGACTCGCGTCGCTTCTGCAGGGGCGTGGCGGTTGATCAGAGGCGCAGGTCGGCAGCCTGGCGCGGCATCACGTACTTGAGGTCATACACCACATGCTCCGGCTTGCCGAACGCGTGGATGGCTTCGGCCCCCATGGCCTTGAACTGCTCATGCGCCACGCCAACGATGACCGCGTCGTAGCTGCCGGGCTGCGGGGCTTCGATCGGAGTGATGCCGTATTCGTGCTGGGCTTCGGCCACGTCCACCCACGGGTCGTACACGTCGGCCTGGATGTTGTATTCACCCAGCTCCTTGACGATGTCGACGATGCGGGTGTTGCGCAGGTCGGGGCAGTTTTCCTTGAAGGTGAGGCCCATCACCAGCACGCGCGCGCCTTCGACGGTAATGCGGCGCTTGAGCATGGCCTTGACGAGCTGCGACACCACGTAGGCGCCCATGCCGTCGTTCAGGCGGCGGCCGGCGAGGATGATCTCGGGGTGGTAGCCGATTGCCTGCGCCTTGTGGGTGAGGTAGTACGGGTCCACGCCGATGCAGTGTCCGCCCACCAGGCCCGGGCGGAAAGACAGGAAGTTCCACTTGCTGCCGGCGGCCTGCAGCACGGCCTCGGTGTCGATGCCCATCTTGTTGAAGATGAGCGCCAGCTCGTTGATGAGGGCGATGTTGACGTCGCGCTGGGTATTTTCGATGACCTTGGCGGCTTCGGCCACCTTGATGCTTTCGGCCTTGTGCGTGCCGGCAATGATGATCTGGCGGTAGAGGGCGTCCACCAGCTCGGCCACTTCGGGCGTGGAGCCGGAGGTGACCTTCTTGATGGTGGAGACGCGGTGCTCCTTGTCGCCCGGGTTGATGCGCTCGGGGCTGTAGCCGGCGTAGAAGTCGACGTTGAACTTGAGGCCGGAGGTGCGCTCGAGCACCGGCACGCAGTCTTCCTCGGTGGCGCCGGGGTAGACAGTCGATTCGTAGATGACCACGTCGCCCGGCTTGAGGACGGTGCCGATGGTGGTGGAGGCCTTGATCAGCGGCGTGAGGTCGGGGCGCTTGTGCTCATCGATCGGCGTGGGCACGGTGACGATGAAGACGTTGCAGGTGGCCAGGTCGCTCAGCGCGGCGGTGCAGCGCAGGCCGGTGGCCTCGCGCAGTTCCTCGTCGGACACTTCGAGCGTGGCGTCGTGGCCGGCAAGCAGCGCGCGAATGCGCTCGCTGTTGATGTCGAAGCCGACCACCTCGCGTCGCTTGGCGAATTCGACCGCGAGCGGAAGCCCGACGTAGCCCAGAC
>JAFEEP010000336.1 GCA_018241045.1 Pseudomonadota bacterium
ATCCCTTCGGCCACCAGCCGCACCGCCCGCTGCGCCACCGGATTGTCCAGATAGGCCCGCCGCACCGCGCTGGCATAGTCGAACGGCGCGCGGGCAACCGGGTCGGCATAGACCCAGGGAGAAACAAAGGTACGCGCCAGCGGGACGCGACTATCCGCGCCGCCCTTGAAGGCAGCGGCCAGGGATTGAAGGAAGGACATGGGCACTCCATGAGTTGATGAGGGCATTCACGTTGGCGTGGAAGCGCGCTAGGCTTGCAACCGATGTCAAAGTTTACAGCCCTGGAATTGGCCGCGCTGGATGCGATATTTTTAGAGACGCCTGACTTGAACGAAGCATTGCGACGTCAGCTGCGATTTGCCCGCGTCGTAAAGCGTGAGAACAGTGGAGGGGGCTTCTTCACAGACATCTCCGTTGCGCCCGATGCGTCCGCGCTCGCGTGCGACCGCGTGCTTGGAAAAACCACACGCGCGAAAGTCGCGGGCCTGTCGTGGGGCATGGGGTTTGTCCTCTTCATGGACCACGGCAAATTGAGCTTGCTTGAAGGGTATGCTTTCGCTCCCGAGGATACGTCTGCTCTCGATCTTGAAGATCTGACCTTTGAAGTGACCAGCGGACCTTACGATCTGCATGAATAGTTACCCCAACCGCACTCGCGGAGAGGCGGGGCGCTTGATAACCAGTTCTGTTAAAGCCCAGACCAGCGCATCGGCGCGGTCCGGCGAGCGTCCCGGGCCTTCGTAGCGCCCGCCCGCGATCAGTCCGCACAACTCGTCCTCGAGCGCGGGGAACTGGCCACAGTGGCGCACCCGGCCCGCTTCATAGAGCGCGGCGACGGGTTCGGCGCGGGCGACCTTGCCCTGGGCGGCGTGGACCAGCTTGAGTGGAAGCGAAAGGTCGGCGGCGCGCAGGACGCTTCCGACCATCGCCCCGCCCTGGTTGGCCTCGGCGATCACGCGGTCGACGTTCCACGCCTCGGCGGCCCCGGCGACGGCGCGGGCCCATTTTTCGGGGCTGGCCTTTTCGACCGAGCAATCGGCCAGAACCCGCGCCACGCCATCCTCGCCAGCCGCGCAAACCACGATGCCGCAGGCGTCTCCCCCGCTTGAGGCGGGCGGATCGACCCCGATCACGGTGCGCGCCGCGGGGCTGGAGGCGGCCGGTTCGCGGGCTTGCTCCAGCAAGGCGCGGGTCCACAGCGCGCCGTCGATTTCGGCGATCAGTTTGCCGTCCAGTTCCTGCCGTCCGAGCAGCGTGTCGCCATATTCGCGGCGCACGTCGCGGATGAAGCGGACCGGCAGGTTGTCGGCATTGGCCTCGGTCGCGCCATGCGTCACGATCAGGTCCTCTCCAGCCGCGTCGTGCAGCCGCCGCAGCAATGGCACCGCGCGCGGCGTGGTGGTGACCAGGGCGCGCGGCCGTTCGCCCAGGCGCAGGCCCATCTGCAGATTGTCCCAGGTTCGCGCGGCGCGACCGCTGGCATTGTCCCACTTGGCCAGTTCGTCGCACCAGGCGTGGCTGTGCTGCGGTCCGCGCAGCGATTCGGGTTCGAGCGCCGAATAGAGCGTGGCCTGCGCGCCATTCGCCCAGGTCAGTCGCCGCAGCGAGGGTTCGAACTGCGGGGCGCGATCGGGCGGGCAGACCGCGAGCAGGCCGCTTTCACCCTCGACCATTACCGCGCGCACCTCGCCCAGCGAGGCGCCGACCAGCGCGATCCGCGCATCGGCGTGGCGCTGGACCAGCGCGCGGACCCATTCGGCCCCGGCGCGGGTCTTGCCAAAACCGCGCCCGGCCATGACCAGCCAGGTGCGCCAGTCGCCCGGCGGGGGTAGCTGCTCACGCCGGGCCCACAGCTCCCAATGATGACGCAGTTCGGTTTGTTCGGTGGGGTTGAGACGGCGCAGTTCGGCAAGCCGTTGGCTCTCCGGCAAGGCGAGAAGCTGGTCGAGCAGTTCATGGCTGGCCATCGATCACCGTGTTTGCCGCTTCGGGGTTTTCGGCCAGGGCGAGGCGGCGCTGGCGCATGGCTTCGAGCTTGGCGTTGATCGACAGGACGATTGCCTCGGCATCCTCGTTGTTGCGTACCGCGCGGAACCGGGCGGCGCTTTCGCGGTGCGCGGAGAGCAGGCGAAAGGCGGTGGCGTTGTCGAAGGCACGGGTGCCGCGCCTGGCCCCGGCGGCGGGCTTGACCTCGCCATTGCGCAGGCGGTGAAGCAGCTCCATTTCAAGGTGGTCGTAACCTTCGCACAGCGCCTGTTGCCAGGCGCGGTTGAAGGCGGCGTTGCTGCGCCGTGCGTCATAGGCGCAGCTCGTGCCGATCCTGGCTTTCTTGGCCGAGGCGGTGACGTTGGAGGTCGCGGCCAGTTCGGCCAGGAAGACCTTCGACCATTGGACGAAAGTCGGCTTTTTCACGCGCGCCGGTTTGGCGCGGCGCGTCTGGGGCTTGTCCGCCATGCACGGGTTCCGTGAGTTGCTGATGGGATCGACGGTCCGAAGCGCCGGGGGGGGCGAATCGGTCTATCGCGATGTTCCCTATATGTACCGAAACAGCGTGACGATGTCAAGCGCAAAGAACCAAATTGGTTAGTTGCTTGCGCCGCTTGTCGCCACCGAGTGTGGCCCCTAAGCAGGGCGTCAAGCCAAACCGGGGAGTTTCGATGCTGCGCCGCCTTTACGACTGGACCATGGCCAAGGCCTCGCACCCCCATGCCGAATGGTGGCTGGCGCTGTTCGCTTTCGTCGAGGCGAGCTTCTTTCCGATCCCGCCGCATCCGGTGCTGGGAATCATGTGCCTGGCCGAACCGAAGAAGGCCGTGCGCTTCGCCCTGATCGCCACCCTCGCCTCGGTCGCGGGCGGGTTGCTCGGCTATGCGATCGGGCACTTCCTTTACGACACGATCGGGGTGCAACTGCTCGCCGCGCTGCACCTGACCGAGAGTTTCCCCAAGGCGGCCTGCTATCTGCGCGAATACGGGGCCGAGATCATCATGATCAAGGGCGCCACTCCGATCCCGTTCAAGCTGATCACCATCACCGCCGGGTTCATCGGAATGCCACTGGTGACCTTCGTATTGGCCAGTCTGGTCAGCCGCGCGATCAGCTTCATGATCGTGGGCGTGCTGTTCCGCCTGTTCGGCGCGCCGATCAAGGCCTTCATTGACAGGTACCTCGGCCTCGCCACCGCCGCCTTCGCGATCGTGGTGGTCGGCGGCTTCGTTGCTGCAGTGATGCTGGGCGGCGGGGGCAAGCAGACCAATGAGAAATGCGCTGCGGCGACCGCGCTCAACGCCTCGGCATGATCACGCTCTACCATTGCCGCGATGCGCGTTCGTTCCGCGCGTTGTGGGCGCTGGAGGAACTTGGGCTGGATTACCGGCTTGAGGTGATGCCGTTCCCGCCGCGCGCCCGGGTCGAGGGCTACCGCGAGATCAACCCGCTCGGCACCGTGCCAGCCTTGGTGGTCGACGGCCATCTGATGACCGAAAGCGCGGCGATCCCCCATTTCCTCGCCACCCGCTACGGCCCCAGCGATCTTGCGGTCGCGGTCGCGGTCGAGGAGGCAGCCTATCCCGACTACCTCAACTTCCTCCACATGGGGGAGGCGACGCTGACCTTCCCGCAGACCATCCACCTGCGCTACACCCGCTTCCAGCCCGGCCGTGCCGCCGAGGCGGCGGCAGACTATGCGGAATGGTTCGGCTCCCGCCTGCGCAACGCCGAGGCGCTGATGGGCGAGCAATTCGTCTGCGCCGGGCGGTTCACGATGGCTGACATTTCGGTGGGATATGCGGTGATGCTGGCGCTGAGCATCGGGCTGGACGAGCAGGTAACGCCCGGAATGGGCGCCTACTTCGAGCGGCTGAGCGGGCGCGAAGCCTTCCAGCGGGCCAAGGCGAAGCAAGGGGCGGGGCGGATTGCGGAGTGAGGGTGTCCAGGTCGATTCAACGAGTATCGCCCAATCGAGACAGTTCCCGCCAGCGATCTCGCGTCAGCTCCCAGTAAAGCGACTGGCGGGTGGTTCCGTCGGCCCTGACGCTTTGCCGCTGTCCCATTGACACGAAACCGGCCGCCTCGATCACGCGGGCTGACCGGACATTGTCGAGCGCCGCGGTCAGGCCGATCAGCCGCACCCCCAGATGTTCGAACATCCAGCCAAAGCTGCGTGCCGCGCCGGTCTTGCCCTGGCCGTGTCCCTGCAGGTCGGCGCGATGCGCCCCAGCGATCTCGGCTGCCGAGCGGTCCGGCCAGACGGTGAAATAGGAATAGCCTGCAATGTCGCCGCGGTCGTCGACAGTCACCGCCAGGATCGCTTCGCCGCGCGCCTGCCTGGCGCGCGCGCCGGCAATCCAACCGGCGATCGTTTCGGGCGTGAATGGTCGCGGCAGATCATAGATCGGATCGGACACCGCCGGATCGGACAACAGCGCGATCAGCCCGGCAACGTCATCGTCGCCAGCGATTCGTCGCCCAGGCCCGAGCAGCGAAAGATCGGCGCAGCGAACCGCCAGTCGAATTGCCGTTTCTTCCTCGGCGGATACCGTCAGTCTGGTTTGTGGAGGGGCGCTCATCGTGGCGGAATGATAACCTTTAATGACGCACTGCCGAGAGAAAACGCGATCTTGCGGCCGAGCGCGGTTCAGTGCGCCTCGCCCGCCTTCTTCTCCGCCTCGGCTATTGCGCGTTCGGCGATGGGGCGCATCACCGCGTAGCCAGTCGCATTGGGATGGACCCCGTCGGCGCCGCAGCGGGCGGGGAGTTCCTCTTCGGGCCCGGCCAGCGCGGCGTGGTAGTCGGCGTAGGTCAGCCCTTCCGCGCTGGCATAGTCCTTGAGCCAGGCGTTGAGCCGGGCGATCCACGGCGCGGGTCTGAGCACCGGATTCCAGCCGAAATGGTTCGATGGCGGGATGCTTCCCAGCACCACGGCGATATGGTTGGCCTTGGCCAGCGTCACCATTGCGCGGATAGCGTTCTGGTAGGCTTCGGGCGTGGTCGGGCCGGTGTTGCCCGCGATGTCGTTGGTCCCGCCCATGATGTGAACCACACGCGGTTTGAGCGCGATCACGTCCTGCCAGAAGCGCACAAGCATCTGCGGGGTGGTCTGACCCGAGACGCCGCGGTCGAGGAAGCCTTGCGCGAAGAACGCGGGGTCGGCGGCGATCCAGCCCTCGGTGATCGAATCGCCCATGAACACCACGCGCGGCGGATGCGCCGGATCAAGCGCGGCGTTGTCCGCGCTGTAGCGGCAGAGGAAGCCCCAGTCGTTCTGCACGACGCGCGGGTCCTGGGCGTGAAGATCGCCCCGGCTGGCGGGGCAGGCCTGCTCGATCATTCCGGGAGGCGGATAGGGGTTCACCGTGTCAGCCGCCGCGGCCGGAGCGGTGCAAGCCAGGGCAAGTGGCAGCGCCGCGATCCACCTAGTCAATGATCCCCACC
>JAFEEP010000337.1 GCA_018241045.1 Pseudomonadota bacterium
CACAGGAACACCGCGCCCTCGGCGATCTCGTTCACCTCGCCCCAGCGCTTCATCGCGATGCGTTCGAAATGCTTGGCCTTGGTCGCCGGGTCTGGCGCGAGCCGGGCCATGCCCTCCGTCCCCTCGATCGGGCCAGGCGAAATGCCGTTGACCCGCACATTCGGCCCCCATTCGAGCGCGAGGACGCGGATCAACTGGTTGATCCCGGCCTTGGCCGCGCAGGCATGGGCCTGAAGTTGCATCGGATTGACCGCCTGCCCGGCGGTAATCGCGATCAGCGATGCTTCGTCCGCCAGCAGATCATGGCACCCCCGGAACACGTTGAACGTGCCGTTGAGGTCGATATCAACCACCGTCTTGAAGGCGTTGGCACTCATCCCCAGCACCGGGGCAAGGAAGTTGCCCGCAGCCCCCGACACGACGATATTCATCGGGCCAAGGCGGCCGCGCACCTCCTCCATCGCCGCGCGTATCGCGCCATAGTCGCGCACGTCGGCGGTCAGGCCGATCGCGCCACGCCCGATCCCGTCCGCCGCCGCTGCTGCTTTTTCCGGGTTGCGACCGAGCACCGCAACCTTGGCGCCAAGTTCGGCGAAGCGCGTGGCGATGCCCAGGTTGATGCCGCTGGTGCCGCCGGCGACGAAAGCGACCTTGCCCTCGAGCAGGTCGTCACGAAAGGGGGATGCCATTACCGTTCTCCTTAGCGCGGCGCCATGCGGATCGCGCCGTCAAGGCGGATGCACTGGCCGTTGAAATAGCTGTTGCGCGCCAGTTCCAGCGCGAGGCTCCCGAACTCCTCGGGCTTGCCCAGCCGCTTGGGGAACGGGACCGAAGCGGCAAGGCTTTCCAGCACCTGCGGCTTGGCCCCCAGCATCAAGGGGGTGGCGAAGATCCCCGGCATGATCGAATTGACCCGGATGCCCAGGTCCGACAGATCGCGCGCCATCGGCAGGACCAGGCCATTCACGCCGGCCTTGGCCGAGCCATAGATGATCTGCCCGATCTGCCCGTCCTGCGCCGCGACAGACGCAGTGAGGGTGATGCACCCGCGTTCCCCATCCTCGAGCGGTTCAAGCCCGGCCATCCCTTCAGCGGAAAGCGAAGCGATGCGGTAGGAGGCGACAAGGATGCCGTTGACTCCGTAGATGTAATCCTCGGTCGACAGGCGCTTCAACCGGCCCGCCTCCTTGTCGAAGGCCAGCGTCTTGCCGCGGCGGCTGGTCATCGCGCAGTGGACGGTGATCCGTTCCTGACCATGCGCGGCGCGGGCCTTGGCGAAACCGGCGACGACCGATTCCTCGCTGGTGATGTCGACACGGCAGAACAGCCCGCCGATCGCCTTGGCCACCTCCTCGCCCTTCTCATCATTGACGTCGAATATGGCGACCTTGACCCCGGTCCCGGCCAACGCCTCTGCCGTCGCCCGGCCCAATCCCGAGGCGCCGCCTGTCACCACCGCGGCGGTGGAGGAATCGATCCGCATCCGTGCTCTCCTGCAAATTTAATCGCGCGGTTAATGCCATCGTCCTTGACCTTGGGCAAGCACAATTCCAGCATGGGCAAAGCCGACAAGGAGAAGGTCAATGCCAGCCACCGCCGCCTGGGGGGCCACCGCCTCCGATTCCGCGCTTGAACCCCTGACCATCGAACGGCGCGATCTGCGCGACGAGGATGTCGCGATCGACATCGCCTATTGCGGGGTGTGCCATTCCGACCTGCACGTCGCGCGCAACGACTGGGGCCGCTCAACCTATCCTTTCGTTCCAGGGCACGAGATCACCGGCACGGTCCGCGCCGTGGGCAAGGGCGTCACCAGGTTCAAACCGGGGGATCGTGTCGCGATCGGCACGGTGGTCGATTCATGCCGCAAGTGCGATTCGTGCGACGATGGCGAAGAGAACTATTGCCGCGAAGGGGTGACCGGCACCTACAACGCCAAGGACAGGATCGACGGCAGCCCAACCTATGGCGGTTACTCCGCGTCGATCGTGGTCGCCGAACCCTATGTCCTCAGATTGCCCGACAGTCTCGACATGGCCGCCGCCGCGCCGTTGCTCTGCGCCGGGATCACCACTTACAGTCCCTTGCGCAACTGGAAGGTCGGCCCCGGCTCCAGGGTCGGGGTAATCGGGCTCGGCGGCCTTGGCCACATGGGGGTCAAGTTCGCCAAGGCGCTGGGGGCGGAGGTAACGATGATCACCACCAGCCCGTCGAAAGGCGCCGACGCAACCAGGCTGGGCGCTGACCACGTGCTGCTGTCCACCGACAGGGCGGCGATGAAGGCGGCCACCCGCAGCTTCGACTTCCTGCTCGACACGATTCCAGTGCAGCACGACGTCACACCCTATCTGATGCTGCTCGACCGCAAGGGCACGCTGTGCCTGGTGGGAATGATCGACATGATGGCGCCCTTCCATTCGGGCCTGCTGCTCGGCGGCCAGAAGGCGGTGGCCGGGTCGGGCGTGGGCGGGATCGCCCAGACGCAGGAAATGCTCGATTTTTGCGCCGAGCACGGTGTCCTGCCCGAGGTCGAGATGATCCGCATGGGCGAGATCAACCAGGCCTTCGAACGGATGGAAAAGGCCGACGTCAAATATCGCTTCGTGATCGACATGGCGTCTTTGTGAGCCACCGCGTCGAACTCTACTGGTCGTTCCGTTCGCCCTATTCCTACCTGGTCGTGCCCCGGCTGATCGCGCTGGAGCACGATTGGGACGCCGTGGTCGATGTTCGCCCGGTGCTGCCGATCGCGGTGCGCCAGCCCGAATTCTTCGCTCACGCCGATCCGCTGTGGACCAGCTACCTGATGCGCGACTGCGTGCGCAGCGCGGAGTTTGCCGGGATGACCCTGCGCTGGCCGCGCCCCGATCCCGTGGCGATGGACTTCGCAACCCGAACCTATCCGAAGGAGCAGCCGCACATTCACCGCCTGACCCGGCTCGGCCAGTTGGCCAGCGAGCGCAGGTTTGGCCTGCCGCTGCTGCGCGCGGTGAGCCACCTGATCTGGTCGGGCGAAGTGGATGGCTGGCACGAGGGCGATCACCTCGCCCGCGCAGTGGCTGAGGCAGGCGGCGACCTGGCCGAGATGGACGCTGCGCAGGAAACGCAAGCGGAGCGTCTCGACACGGCGATCAGGGAGAATGAGGCCAACCAGCGGCTGGGTGGGCACTATGGCGTGCCGCTGATGGTTTACGAAGGCGAGCCGTTCTTCGGGCAGGATCGCTATGATCAGCTGTTGTGGCGAATGCGCCAGAAGGGGATGGGGCGGCGGAGCTAGGCGCGTCTTGCCGGTGCCCGGCTAAAGCTCCACCCGCCCGGCATGGCGCGGGCCACAAGGTTGCCGATCGAGGCGGGCTGGCGGGCCATCAGGGCGTCGAACACGCGCGCCACGGCGCTGCCGCGCGGGGCCTCGCCATCCAGTTCGGTGACGATCCGCGCCAGCACCCGCAGCGCCACGGCGCGCGGCGCGCGGGGCCGGTAAGTCAGGCCAAGCGGCGCACGCTCGACGCACTCCGCCCACTCGCGCTCAGCCGCCCATTCAAGCGCGGTCTCGGCATCGGCAAGATGCGCCGCGCTCGCCGCCACCATCGGCACGTCGATCCATTCAGCCCCGGCAAGGTGCTTGCGCAACCGCGCCCGGTCGAAACGATCGTCGCTGTTCGACGGGTCTTGCACCGCCTCGATTCCGGCGGCGGAAACCACCCCTGCCAGTTCGCTCCGCCGCCAACCGAGTAGCGGGCGCAGCAGCGCCAGGCCGGTTCCCGGCACCTGCCCGCGCGCGCGCACCCCGGCGAGCCCCGCCACCCCGCTGCCCCGGTTGAGCCGCAGCAGCAGAGTCTCGGCCTGGTCATCGGCATGGTGCGCGGTGGCCAGCGCGGCAAGCCGGTTGCTCGCCATCCATTCGGCCAGCGCGGCATAGCGCGCGGTCCGCGCCTCGGCCTGCAGATTTCCCGAAGCTAAAGTGACCTTGAGGGTAGCGTGCGGCACCCCCAGAGCGGCGCAGACCTGCCCGACCATTGCCGCTTCCGCAGCGCTTTCGGCGCGCAACCCGTGATCGACCGTTGCCGCCGCGATCCGCCCGGGCATGGCGGCATGGGCGAGCAGCAGCAGCGCCAGGCTGTCCGGCCCGCCCGACACCGCCAGCGCCAACGCCCCCTCACCGCGCCACAAGGCGGCAAGGTCGGCGGCGAAGCGCGCAATCAGGTCAGGTTCCGGCGACCTGTCAATTGCACTTCACCGCACTGCGGATCGTATCGTACTGGCTCTTGAGCCGCCCGGTCGCCTCGCTCGCATAGTCATCGCTGAACTGCGCCAGCGCGACGCACGAACGGGTGGTGTCCTTCAACTGGCGCATCGCCTCGGCCAGGTTGAGCAGACTGTCGGGCGCACGATCGCCGCGCTTGTTAGCCTGGTAGTTCTGCAGGAACCAGCTTGCCGCCTCTCTTGGGTTGCCCTCGTCAAGATAGGCGCGGCCAAGCAGGTTGCGAGCATAGCTGACCCGGCTGTGCTTGGGATATTTCTGCAGGAACAGCTTCAGCTGCTGCTGCGCCTCGGGATAGAACTTGGCGTCCCACAGGCGGAAGCCATAGCTGTATTCATCGTCACCCGCGTCGCTGGTCGAGGGCTTCTCGATCGCCTTGACCGCGGCAACGCGCGAGCTTGAGGCAGCGGCCGGCTTGGGCGCGGGCGTGGCAGGCTTGGTCGTCAAGGCGGGCGCCGTCGCGGTAGGTGTGGTACTCGCGGGCGTGGTAGTGGCAGGCTTGGGCGTGGCCGCGCCGCCGGTCATCGCCGCCAGATTGTTGCTGGTCGTGGCCCCGCTCTCGCTGCCGGTGGCGGCAGGCGTGGCGCTCGTCTCGGCGCTGCTTGCGGCGAACCGGGCTTCGAGCTTGGCGAGGCGGTTGGCATTCTCCTCGCCTTGGGCGGTCAGTCGGGCCAGTTGGGCCTCGACCGAATCCATCCGGGTCAGCAAGTCGGCGACCGGGGTGGTCGCCGGAGTTCCGGTGAGCGGCGCGGTGGTCTGGCCGGGCTGGACCTGCGGCGGAAAATACTTGGAATCGCCGCCGGGGAAGACCTGCCGCTGCAGTGCCTTCACCTCGGCCTCGATCGCGCGCAGGCGAGCGTCGGTGCTGCCGGACGCGCTTTGCGCATGGGCCGGTGCGGCAAGGGCCAGGGCCAGCGTGGCAAGGACCGGACCAAGGCCCGGATAAGCGCCGCGGAGCAATCGTGTCATCGTAGTCTGTCCGTCCCTCAAGCGTAGAACGCCGCCTATGCGGCGGCGCAGCCAAACCTGCGCTGAACCGCGCCGCACAATTAGCCTTGCGCCAACCGTGCTGTCGAGCGCCGACGATGTCTTTTTGCGCAGTTATTCGCGCGTCAGGTGCCTGCGGGGGACGGAGCCGGGGCGGACGGAGCAACCGCTGCCGGAGCGGGGGCGGTAGCACCCGGGTTCCCGCTCGAGGCGGGCGCTGCTGGCGCGCGTTCGACAACGCGGCGCGGCGTGGCGGTGGCGGGCATCCGATGCGGGATCGACGCCATCGCCACCGGCGATCCGGCGGCAGTCGGAGCGGGCGACGGCGCTGCCGCGCCGCGGCCGAGCAGTGCGGCGGCGGTGACCGGCACGTCCTTTACCGTCTTCTGCACATCGGCGAGCCTGGGAACGCTCTGCCCGCCCACGGTGATCGCCAATGCCTCGGGATGCGCGGTCCAGATCTTCACCTCGCCCGCGTCCTGCGGGACGGTCCAGGTCTCGCCCTGCGCCATCTCCTTCTGCATGAGCTGCTTGCCAGTGCCGTCGGTGAACTTGACCCACACCGCGGGCGCCGTGGCGGTAAACACCACCGGCCCGTTGGCAGGCGTCGGCGCCGGAGCGGGTGCCGGCGCACTGGCCGGGGCAGCGGGCGTCGCGGTGTGTTCGGGCAGGATCGAGGGCAATGTACCGCCCGGGGCGTAATAGCTGCGCCAGGCGAAGGCAACGCCCGCGATCACCACGACCAGCGCGAGCAGCGCGGCAATCCAGGCGAAGCGCGCGCCAGGCACGCGGTTCGGGTCGCCCGGCTCGAAGGCGGGAATGCCGCGCAGCGGGGCGGGTTCGTGCTGGGCCAGCTCGGCGCGGACGGCATCGACCACTTCGCGGTCGTCCATGCCCAGCGCCTTGGCATAGCTGCGCGAGAAGCCGACCGCATAGGTACGCGCCGGTAGCGCCGAAAAATTGCCTGCTTCGATCGCGGCGAGGTGACGTTCAGGTATCTTGGTGATGATGGCAAGTTGTGCGCGGCTCATTCCCGACGCTTCGCGGGCGCGCATCAGGCGCGCACCGACGTTTTCCAGCGGCAATTCCGCTTCAACCAACGTATTCTCCGACATTCCGACCCCGGCTTGGCAAGTATTGTGATTATCCCCAGGCCCGGACCTTCGTTCCTTGGCCGGACAAGTCAACGCAATTCCATGCCTTACTCATCCGGCAAACGACAGGATGCCCGGGAAACGTGACGGGCCGGTGAACCCGTGCGCGCTCAATCAACCTCTATTTCGCGCTCCTGCGCCCAGGCCATCAGGGCATCGCGCAGGCTTGGCGGAGGAGAAGATAGCCAGCCATTCATCGCCGTGCCGATCTCGTCGAGGTCGACCTTGCGGACCAGTTCCTTGATCGGGCCAACGCTGGCCGGGGTGATCGAAAGACGGCGGATGCCGATCCCCAGCAGGGCCAGCGCCTCGAGCCGCCGCCCGCCCATTTCGCCGCAGACGGTTACGTCGACACTGTGCCCGGCGACGCTGCCCAGCACCCGGCGCAGGAAGCGCATGATCGCCGGGCTGAGCCAGTCATAGCGTTCGGCCAGCTTGGGGTTGGACCGATCGGCGGCGAACAGGAACTGGGTAAGATCGTTGGTTCCGATCGACAGGAACGACAGCCGCGGCGCGAGCACGTCAAGTTGTTCAGCCAGCGCCGGCACCTCAAGCATCGCGCCGTAGCGGACGGCCTCGGGCAACAGCTTCTTCTGCCCCTTGAGGTAAAGTCGCTGGCTTTCGAACACCGCCTTGGCCGCGTCGAACTCCCATGGTTCGGACACCATCGGGAACATCACGTTGAGCGTCCGTCCCGCTGCCGCTTCGAGCAAGGCGCGGGCCTGGACCTTGAGCAGTCCGCCGCGTTCGAGCGCGACGCGCAGCGCGCGCCAGCCCATTGCCGGGTTCTCCTCATGCTCGCCGTCGTTGTGGCGCAGGTAGGGCAGGATCTTGTCGCCGCCGATGTCCACCGTGCGGAACACCACCGGACGGTCGCCCGCGGTGTCCAGGACGTCGCGGTACAGCCGGGTCTGGCGTTCGCGCTGCGGCAGGGTGGCGGATACCAGGAACTGGAACTCGGTGCGGAACAGCCCGACTCCGTCGGCCCCGGTCAGCGACAGGTTGGGCATATCGTCGCGCAGCCCGGCGTTCATCATCACCGTGATGCGGGTGCCGTCGCGGGTGAAAGGCTCGACCTCGCGCAGCGCGGCATAAGCGGCGGCGCGCTCCTTGCTCTTGGCGAAGCGCGCTTCGAAGGCCTCGGCCACGGCAGGCAGCGGGCGAACCACGACATTGCCCTGATCGCCATCGAGCAGCAGCGCATCGCCATCGCGGATCACCCCGCGCAGGCCGCGCACCCGGCCCAACACCGGAATACCCATCGCCCGCGCAACGATCACCACGTGCGCGGTGAGCGAGCCTTCCTCGAGCACCACGCCCTTGAGGCGGCGCTTGTCGTATTCGAGCAGCTCGGCCGGACCGAGGTTGCGCGCGATCAGGATCGAATCCTGGCGCAACCCCATGCTCGCCGCCGTGCCCATCTGGCCCGAAACGATCCGCAGCAGGCGGTTCGACAGATCTTCCAGATCGTGCATCCGGTCGGCCAGCAGCGGATCGTCGATCTGGCGCATCCGCATCCGGGTGCGCTGCTGAACCCGTTCGATCGCCGCTTCGGCAGTCAAGCCGCTGTCGATCGCCTCGATGATCCGGCGGCTCCAGCCCTCGTCATAGGCGAACATCCGGTAAGTCTCGAGCACCTCCTCGTGCTCGCCGCCAACGCCGAATTCGGCCTGGCTGGCCATGCGGTCGATCTGTTCGCGCATCTTGTCGAAAGCGAGATAGACGCGCTGCAGTTCGGCATCGCGGTCCTCGGCCATGACGTGTTCGATGGTGATGCGCGGCTGGTGATATACTGCCGCCCCCGCCGCCAGCCCCTTGACCAGCGCCAACCCGCCCAGCCGCTGTTGCCCGCTAAGCTGCGGGGAAAGTCCGGCGACCTCCTCCTCGTCGACCAATCCGGCGTTGGAGATCAGCTCGGACAGGACCATCGCCGTGGTCTGCAGCGCCTCGATCTCGACCTCTTCGTAACGGCGTGGATCGACGTGCTGGACGCACAGGACGCCGACAGCGCGTTCGCGCCGGACGATCGGCACGCCCGCGAAGGAGTGGAACTTGTCCTCGCCGGTTTCGGGCCGGTAGGAAAAGTCAGGATGTGCGGTCGCCTCGGCAAGGTTGAGCGTCTCGATGTTTTCGGCGATCGTGCCGACCAGACCTTCGCCGATCGCCATGCGGGTAACGTGGACCGCCTCCTGCGCCAGACCGCGGGTGGCGAACAGTTCGAGCATTCCTTCGCGCAGCAGGTAGATCGAGCAGACCTCGCTATCGAGGCCCTCGCCGATCACCTCGACCACCGTGTTGAGCTTGGCCTGGGCGTGAGAGCGCGAGGCCATCACGTCGTGCAGGCGGGTCAGGATCGTGCGTGCGGCCGAAACAGCGCTGAGGGCGGTCATGAGTGGACCCTAACCCAAAGCGGGTTCGGAGAAAACGCGCCTGATTGAAAATATCTGGCCGAAAGTATCCTGAAGCCCCGCCGCGCGATGCCGGCAGCGGGGCGGAAGGAACACTCAGAAGTGAGCGAGTTCTTCCTTGATGCGCAACTTGCGCTTCTTGAGTGTCTGGATGATCGCGTGGTCAGGCATGGGTCGGTTCATTTCATCCTGCAGCTGCCGTTCAATTCCGGCGTGCTTGTGCTGCAATGCGCTGACATGCGACTGTTCCATAGAGGAATCTCCTTTTTCCAGGCCCCCGGGGCCGCAGGATCCCATCCGGTCCCGACTCGGAAACCGGCGGGTGACTGCGATTGTCATCAAATCATATTAAGCCTATCTTGCGAAGCGTCTCTGTAACCCGGTGCGGCGAGCGCCATCGGGACTGCGATAAACCGGCGCTCATGGAGTTTGCGCGTGAACGAAGAGGAAATGCGCAAGCGCCTGGAAGTGCTCAGGATCGAGCACCGCGACCTTGACGCGGCGATCGACGCGCTGACCGGCGGGGGCAGTAC
>JAFEEP010000338.1 GCA_018241045.1 Pseudomonadota bacterium
ATGGCCGGTCTCACGGCACTGCTGGCGAACATCGTCGGCTTTGCTGTACTGATCATCATCGACATCCCGGTTATCCGCGACTTGGCCCTGACCACCAGCGTCGGCGTTTCGGTCCTGATCTTCACGAAGCTTTTCCTTATTCCGGTCGCACTCTCCTATCTCGGCGTCAGCGAATCGGCCATCCGGCATGCCACGGCGGACGACATGAGGGCGGGCGGCCGGCGTTCGTTGCCGGGGCGGATCTGGCACGGTTTGGACGAACTCACCGAGCGGAGGTGGGCGATTGCGGTCATCGCCATTGCCGCGATCGTGACCGTCGTCTCCGCAATCGTCATGCAGGACCTGCGCATCGGAGATCTGGATGCCGGGGCGCCCGAACTTCGTCCCGAGTCGCGCTACAACCGCGACAACGCATACATCACGGAACACTACGGGCTCTCGAGCGACCAGTTCGTGGTCATCATGAAGACCAGCGACGAAGGCTGTCGCCTGTATTCGAACCTGCAAAAGATGGACGGGCTGGCACAACTGCTGCGGCAGGATGCGGCGGTCCAGACGACGACCTCACTGGCCGAAACGGTGCGGTTCGTGACGTCGGCGATGTTCGAGGGCAGCGGCAAGTGGCTCACGATCAGCCGTAACCAGTCGATCACCGACGGCTCCGTGTCGGCAGCCGTGATCGCGACGCCGGATATCACGAACCAGAGTTGCTCCGTGTCGCCGCTGGTCGCCTACCTGAAGGACCACAAGGCGGATACCGTGGGACGCATCCTGCAGACTGCTGAAGCGTACGCGGCTGCCAACAATACCGCGCCCGATGCAAAGGAGCCGGTGCAGTTCCTGCTGGCTGCGGGCAGCGCTGGTATCGAGGCGGCGACCAACATCGAGGTACAGAAGAGCATCGTCACGATGTATCTCGCGGTCTATGGAGCAACGGCGCTGCTGTGCCTGATCACGTTCCGCAGCGTTCGCGCGACGATCGTCGCACTGATCCCGCTCGTCATCACCACGATCCTTTGCAAGGCGCTGATGGTCTGGCTCGGGATCGGACTCAAGGTCGCGACCCTGCCGGTCATCGCGGTTGGTGTCGGCGTCGGTGTCGACTACGCGCTTTATCTGCTAAGCGTGCAGATTGCCGTCCAGCGCCGCGGGGGAAGCTTGCGCGATGCCTATCGCAAGTCGCTCGATTTCACAGGAAAGGTGGTCGCGTTGGTGGGACTCACGATGGCTGCCGGCGTGATCACATGGGCATGGTCGCCGATCAAGTTCCAGGCCGACATGGGGATCCTGCTGACCTTCATGTTCCTGTGGAACATGCTCGGTGCCCTGATCCTGATTCCGGCGCTGTCGCATTTCATGCTCAACCCGCGCGAACCGAGCGGCGCGGGCGGAACTCTTTTGCGCGCGGCGGCCTGATTCCTCAAGAAATTCAAGAAAGCCGACATCGCCCGGGCGGGCGACTGGCGGACTAGACAGACCACAACTGGAGACAAGACGATGTTCGACCTCTTGCTGAGTGCCGACATGATGCTGCCTGATCCCGACGACATGGCTGCGCGGCTGGTGAACAAGCTCGGAGTGCATGGCCATCCGAACTGGCGTCAGGCGTTCGACGACCATCCCTACATCGCGCATTTCCTGCGCGTGCACAAGTCGCTGGCGGTGTCACCGACCCGGCTCGAACCGCAATGGCATCTGGATCGCGAGAATCCGGGCGACCCGATGTTCCATGAGTTCCTCGAAAGCCTGAAGGACTACCAGGGGCGCCATCGTCCGATGCTCACCCACTCGGTCGTGCTCGCGCTGCAAGGGCCGAAATTCGACGCCTTCGTCGACAAGCTGATGCGTCGCGGGTTGCCGTTCCGGATGGCCCAGCGCACGCCGGACATGCCGTTCGACCGGTTGTGGCTCGGCGCGACGCCCGAGCGGCCGCGTTACACCCCGGTGGTGGATGGCGGCCTGTGCATCGAGGTGATGCCGACCGAACCGCTGCAGATGCCGTCCGAGACATTCGCCGCGCAACCCATGCAGCCGCGCGACCCGAAGCCGGGCGACATGGTGCGCGTCAGCGCGCGCGGATTCCTCGTGCGCGATCTGGACGAGACGCTGCGCTGCTGTTCGAAGAATCTCGACTGGGAGCCAAGCGGCGAAGTCGAAGCGCTGCATCGCGAGGGATACCGCCGCGCGACAATGCCCTTTACGGTGGCCAACAGCGCCAGCCTCGACGTGATCCAGCCCAGCCGCTGGAACAGCGACGCGGGCCTGTACCTGAACAACTGGGGGCCGGGTCTTTACTACATCCGCATCGCAGTGAATGGCCTCAAGGCCAAGGCCGAGGACTTGCGCGCGCGCGGGACCCGTTTCCAATGGATCGAGGAGTCCGAAGCCGTCGGCGGCGGCGCGATGATCCGGATCGATCCGAGCGAGATGCGCGGGCAGCTCATCGAGTTCGAGGAGGTCTGACATGACATCCGACCTTGCGGTCAAGAACGCGGGGGCCGAGTCGATGGCGGTCCCGCTCAACGACGCCGTGGCCGTGGAGCGTCAGGGCAGCATCGGCTGGATAGTGCTGACCCGTCCGGCCCAGATCAATGCCATCAACGACGACATTCGCACCGGCGTTCCGCAGGCTCTGCGGGATCTCGAGGCAGACCCGTCGATCCGCGTGATCGTCATTCGTGGGGATGGCCCGCGGGGTTTCTGCGCGGGCGCCGACATCAAGGAACAGCGTGGCCCCGAGACCTCGATCGAAGTGCGCCGGCGCATGCAGGGCGCGCGCTGGGTCGAGGCGTTCGATGCGGCCGAGAAACCCACGATTGCGGCCATTCATGGCTATTGCATGGGAGGGGGCATGGAGCTCGCCCTCGCTTGCGACATCCGCTTTGCCACGCCCGACGCGGTTTTCAGTCTGCCAGAGACTGCCCTGGGCCTGATTCCCGGCGGCGGGGGAACCCAGCGCCTGCCGCGCGTGGTGGGGCCGGGCCGGGCGATGGACCTGCTGCTCACCGGTGACCGCCTGAGCGCCGATGAAGCGAAGGCGATCGGGCTGGTCACCCGGGTGGCGAGCGCGCCGGACAAACTGGTGGAAGAGGTGCGTGCCTTCGCGATGCGCATCGCCTCACGGGCGCCGGCGGCGACGCTGTGTGTGAAGCGCGCTGCGCGTGCCGCACTGGACGTCGACCTCAAGAAGGGGCTGGACCTCGAGCTGGATCTTTTCGCACTGCTCAAACCCAGCGACGACGCGCGGGAGGCGGCGATCGCCTTTCGCGAAAAGCGCGAACCGCGCTTTACCGGTCGCTAAGCGACGCGCTCCGCGCAGACAAGAATC
>JAFEEP010000339.1 GCA_018241045.1 Pseudomonadota bacterium
CAACCTCGATGCCTGGTACAAGGCCTTCGACGTCAAGCCGGGCGACAAGCTCTATCTGCCACCCGAACAGCGCGTCAAAGTCTGGTAGTTGCCAGCATCCACTCTCTCGTTTAATCGTTCGCTTAAACGAGAGAGTGGGGTGAGGAATGGCGCGATTTCCGACGCAGCCTGATGCCGTCGAAGCGGCTTGGCTCGATGCCAGTCTGCGCGCTGCCGGGGTGATTGCCGACCAGACGGTCACCGCCGTTTCATGGCAACCGATCGGCACCGGGCAGGTCGGCGACAGCGCCCGCTTTCACCTCACCTATGACCGTCCGGGGGCAGGACCGGTTACTGTCGCGGGCAAGTTTCCCGCTGCCGACCAGACCAGCCGGGGCACTGCAGCAGCCTTCGGGCTCTATGCCAAGGAGGTCGGCTTCTATCGCGAGGTCCGCCAGCAGCTCGCGATCCGCGCGGCCACCCCGCACGTTGCTGAAATTGCGGAGGACGGCGTCGACTTCGTCCTGATCTTCGAAGACCTTGGCCCGGCGCGCGGTGGCAATCAGCTTGACAGCTGTTCGCTCTCCGACGCCCGCGCGGCGATTGTCCAGGCGGCGGCGCTCCATGCGCCGTCGTGGGACAACCGCGCGATCCTCGACCTTGCCTGGCTGCAACCGGGGCAGGGGGTCGCCGCTCAGGTGCGTGCGCTCTACCCCAACGCCCAAGCGCTCTTTCGCGATCGCTATGCCGGCAGCCTCGAACCGGAATACATGGCGATCTGCGAAGCGGTGAATGAGGCGGCGGACATGGTGTTCGGACGCGACGCGCCACCACAATGCCTGATCCACGGCGACTTCCGGCTCGACAATATGCTGTTCGATGTGCGCGGCGGAGTAGAACCGATCGCGGTGCTCGATTGGCAGACCGTGGCGCTGGGCAATGGCCTCACCGACATCGGCTATTTCCTCGGTTGCGGGATCGGACCGGCGCTGCGCCGCGCGCACGAGGGCGAACTGCTCGATCTCTACTGCGCCGAAATGACGCGGCGCGGCGTGACGTTGAGCCGCGACATGGTCTGGGACGACTATCGCCTGGGCGCGTTGCACGGCGTGACCACGGCGGTGTTTAGCGCCGCCTATGTCGAGCGCACCCCGCGCGGTGATGCAAACTTCCTGTCGATGGCCCGCGGGGCCTGCGATCTTGCGCTTGAGCATGACTCACTCGGCGCGCTCAGAAAGGCTGGCTGAAAATGGTGCTGACCAAAGGGGATGACTTTCCGCTCCACCAGACCCCCGAACCCATCGCCTATGCGGGGACCGACCGGAACTTCTACGATCGCTATTTCTTCAACGGCTATGCGCCGGGCGGGTCGGGATTCTTCGCCGTTGCGCTGGGGATCTATCCGCACCTCAACGTCGCCGACGCGCATTTTTCCGCGATCCGTGACGGGGTGCAATACAATCTCCACGCCTCGCGCGAACTGGGGATGGAGCGGTTCGACATTCAGGTCGGTCCGATCCGCATCGAGGTGATCGAGCCGCTGCGGGTGTTGCGGGTGAGCGTCGATGGGGAAGGGCTCAAGGCCGAACTGACCTTCACCGGCCGCGCCTTCCCGATCGAGGAGCCGCGCTTCATCCACCGCATCGGCCCCCGCACCTTCATGGACTATACCCGCCTGACCCAGAACGGGCACTACACCGGCTGGATAGAGATCGACGGCATCCGCGAGGCAGTTGCCCCCGGCACCGTGGGCACGCGCGATCGCAGTTGGGGCGTGCGCCCGGTCGGTGCGCGTGACGAGCAGCCGCATGGCAGCGGCGTGGTGCCTGGCTTCTTCTGGCAGTGGACCCCGCTCAACTTCGCCGACCGCAGCTTGTTCTTCCATGTCAACGCCGATGCGCAGGGGCACAAGTGGAACACCCGCGCGGTAATCGCGCCGGATGGCGGCGATGCGACAAGCCTGTTCGAGACGCAGGGCGAGATGGCATCGCCCATGCAAGCGGGGACGCGCTGGCCGGAAAATGGCGTCCTGACCATTGCCGGGCCGGATGGACCTGAACGCCTGACTCTCACCCCGGTCGGCCGCTTCCAGATGCGCGGGCTGGGCTACACTTCGCCGACCTGGAATCACGGCCTCTACCACGGACCGCTGGCGGTCGAGCGCGAGGACTTCGGGCTGGCCCAATGCGATCCGGGGACGATGGACAACTACCATGTCCAGTTGCCGTGCAAGGTTGTCAGCGACCGCCACGGCGAAGGCTTTGGCGTGTTCGAGCAATTGATCATCGGCCCCTATGCGCCGATGGGGCTGAGCGGGTTCATGGACCTGGGTTAGGCACTGCCTCGGGCTGGGCGTCCACCAACTTTCCGCCGGTTTCGTGCCAGCCCTCGATCCCTTCGGCGAGCCAGCGGACATTGCTCACGCCGGAGAGCGCCAGCCTGCGCGCCGCGTTCCAGCTCAGCCAGCAATCCGCGCGGCAGAACACCACCACCGCGGCGCGGCGATGGCGCTGGCGATAGGCTGCAACCCGCGCTTCCAGCCCGCGCCACATCACCGCATCGGGTGCCGCGCTGCCTATATCGGGGAGCCACAGCGCGCCGGGAATCGACTGGTGCCGCGTGGCCAGGGTCCAGCGTCCGCTCACTGGATCGCGGTTCGCCCCTTCGGCGGGCAGGACGTCAATGAACAGCGCCTTGTCCGTGGCGTGGAGCCGCCGCGCCTCGGCAAGAGGTATCCGCCGTGCCGGCACGGGATCGCGATCGACCACTGCGCGGTATGAGGCGTTGCGATAGCCCTGTGCGTCGAACGTCGCCGCTGGATCGGCCCATGCGCCGTGCCCCGGCAGGGTCAATGCCAGCATCACCACTATCGCCACAACCCGGATCACCGCGCGCTCCCATTGAACCAAAGCACAATGGTAATGCGCCTGCAGAGCGGAATATATCGCACCTTGGTAGGATGAGACGCACCGCATCCCTGGCCCTGACCGGCACCCTTGCCCTGCTTGCGGGCCGTCCCGCGCTGGCGGA
Source organism: Pseudomonadota bacterium (assembly GCA_018241045.1). Classification (GTDB taxonomy): domain Bacteria; phylum Pseudomonadota; class Alphaproteobacteria; order Sphingomonadales; family Sphingomonadaceae; genus Novosphingobium. The sequence continues at coordinate 3,010 of JAFEEP010000339.1, forward strand.
TGCGCCCGCCGATCCGCTCGCCTCGCCGCTATGGTCGGCCTATGCCGCCAGCGTCCTGGGCCATGCGCCGGTGGTGTTCGACCCGCTGGTCAAGCTCGACCTGCCGCTGGTCACCGAGAACCAGCACGAGTTTCCGGTGACGGTCGATGCCCGCGCGCTCGGCCATGTTGAACGGATCGTGGTCTTTTCCGATCTCAATCCGATCCCGGTCGCGATCGACTACCGCCCGGTCAAGGCGCTGGCCTTTGTCGCGCTGCGGATCAAGCTCGACCAGAAGACGCCTGTGCGCGCCGCCGTCCTGACAAGGGATGGAACCTGGCACCTTGCCGGGCAATGGGTCGATGCGGCGGGCGGGGGGTGTTCCGCACCGCCGGTCAGCCGGGTGCGCGGCGACTGGGCCGACCATCTGGGCGAACTGCGCGGGGCGCTGTGGCGCGAGGCGGACGCGACCCGGCTGCGCTTTGCCCTGCGGCACCCGATGGACACTGGCTTTGTCGACAACGTCCCCGCCTACAACCTTGAGCGGGTCACGGTAACCGATGCCAAGGGTGG